>NZ_LQXP01000031.1:0-45210 GCF_003268405.1 Acinetobacter sp. CFCC 11171
ACGCTCCATTTGATAAAAATACAAAATAATGAATTGCCCTGAATTAACTCAGAAATGGCGCTATTTGTTTTTCATTTTTTAAACAGATTCAAAAAACATAGTTTTTCACTTAATAATCATTCATTTAATTTTCTCATTGAAAATCACCATTGCACTATTTTAGTGCATTATTGTCATACTCATGCAAGTCTTTGCTTTATATCGAGTCTTCTACATCTTTTAGTTTTTTTAATCAAAATTTCCCTCTCTCACTCCTCATTTCGAAATTATTCCGCTCGATATACTGAACTTATTTTCGTGAACTAGCGCACTAAACTGGAACACCTTATGCAAAATATAGATCTCCTCTTTCTCCTTCTTGGTGCAGTCTTGGTTCTTGCCATGCATGCTGGCTTTGCATTTTTAGAATTAGGTACAGTACGACATAAAAATCAGGTCAATGCGCTGAGTAAAATTTTGACTGACTTTTCTATTTCCGCAATTGCATACTTTTTTGTGGGTTATTACATCTCTTATGGTCAGCACTTTTTTCATATTGGGGACACTTTAGCAGCCGATCATGGCTACAACTTAATGCGTTGTTTCTTCCTGCTGACTTTTGCCGCAGCCATTCCAGTGATTATTTCAGGTGGTATTGCTGAACGTGCAAAAATGCGGACTCAAGCGATTGCCACATTATTATTGGTCGCTTTGGTCTATCCATTCTTTGAAGGCATGGCATGGAATGGTAATTTTGGGCTACAAGCATGGTTAGAACGCACATTTGGCGCAGCATTTCATGATTTTGCAGGTTCGGTCGTGGTACATGCGATGGGCGGTTGGATCGCTTTAGCTGCAATACTTTTACTTGGCGCACGTCATGGACGCTATAAAAAAGACGGTCGTATCAGCGCTCACCCCCCTTCAAGTATTCCATTCCTTGCCTTAGGTTCTTGGATTTTAATCGTTGGCTGGTTTGGCTTTAACGTGATGAGTGCGCAACGTTTGGATGCCATTTCAGGACTGGTTGCAATTAACTCTCTCATGGCAATGGTCGGTGGCACATTGGCGGCAAACTTCATGGGTAAAAATGACCCCGGTTTCTTACATAACGGTCCCTTAGCAGGTTTGGTTGCAATCTGTGCAGGCTCAGATGTAGTTCATCCTGTCGGTGCGTTAATTATCGGCGCTATCGCAGGTCTGATCTTTGTCAAACTATTTACATACACTCAAAACAAACTCAAAGTCGATGATGTACTTGGCGTATGGCCACTACACGGTGTTTGTGGTGCTTTCGGTGGTATTGCAGTGGGTGTATTTGGACAAAAATGGTTGGGCGGTTTAGGCGGTATTTCAATGATCTCTCAATGTATCGGTACGCTGCTCGCGATCGTGATTGCATTGGCTGGTGGATTCATCATTTATGGTCTACTCAAAGTAACGATGGGCATTCGCCTAGATCAAGAAGAAGAATTCCGTGGTGCAGACTTAAGTATTCACCGTATTTCGGCAAACTCTGAAGAAAACATGTTCTAAACAACACAATCTAAAGCGGCATTTATGCCGCTTTTTTTACCCTGAACTTCGCTTAAAGCTTGAGTCTAAATCACCTTATTTTAGAAAATCTAAGACCTGATCCAAATGCTGAATTTTATTCGGAATGCTGTGCTGTTGTTCTACACTTAAAGCATGAAAGCCTTCTAATAAAACAGCAGACATCCCTGCTTGGCTCGCACCATAAATATCATTGACAGGATGATCACCAATAAATAAACACTCGGTTTCCTTCACGCCCAACTCACGACAACTGTACTGAAATATTTCAACTTTGGGCTTACTGATGCCTGCACTTTCCGAGCTGATGATCTGATCAAAATACGATGCAAAACCTAGTCCATTCAAAATATTCAGGCGTGTGGCATGTCCACCATTCGACACCACCGCCAGTTTATACTGCTGCTGTTTTAGTTGCTGCAGCAAGGTCAATGCTCCCGGCATCGCCACGGCGAACTGACCAAAGTGCTGAAACCAAAATTGTGTGAGCTCATCAAAATCGGGTTGATGTATCCAATCCAGCTCCGTTTGTAGAGCATAAGCGACAGATGCCCCAATACTCGGATGAGTAAGGAGTTCTTTTTTCGGATATCCCCCATTATCTATACGATTAATAATACGTTTAATCTGTACAAGGTCTACCTCCACCAGCGTCGACTGATAAGACTCGGCTAAATACTGCGTATAGGCCTGAACGCTGTGATCTCGATGAGTCAAAGTATTATCTAAATCAAAAAGGACTGCACGTATGCTCATAAATCTTTATTACTGAGTTTTCAAAAACTTTAACACAATGCCCGTTTTGCTTTATGCACCTTCTTCACTATCGATATCAATACAGTTCAAATAGCCGATTAAGTCTGATTTAAGTTTTGTGGTTTCAAATAGCAGCATTCAAACAAAATAATTTCAGCACATCACACGACTTATGCTCTCGAACCGTACCTTTTTATTGCGACAAACCCTGCTGCTCACACTCAGTTTGGTTGGCCTCCTTTATGTTTTTCCCGTCGGTGGTTCGCTCGACCAAACTTTTATTCAGCCTTGGGTCGACCTACATGGTGGTTTTCCTCATCGTAATGATTGGGCACTTGCGGTGCTGAACCATCGCTATATCAAGAATATCGTCATAGGTGTGTATGTCCTGTATATCGCAGCATGGATATGCAGTTTTAAATATCCTCATCTGAAAGCACGCAAGTTTGAATTCGGTTATTTTATCGTAGTGGCTCTACTCAGCACGGCAATCATTGGGTTGCTCAAATCACAATCTGCGCATGCCTGCCCTTGGAATATGACAGTCGCTACAGCCCACGGCTTTTCTTGGGATTTTTCAGCACGCCAAGGACACTGTTTTCCCGGTGGTCATGCTGCGACTGGTTTTGCCCTGATCACGGGCTATTTTGTTTATCGAATACATCGACCTGCCCGTGCCTATTTCTTTTTATCTGCTGGGCTGATTTTAGGCTTTGCTTTTGGCTGGGCGCAAATGATGCGGGGTGCGCATTTTCTGAGTCATAACCTTTGGACCGTATGGATCATTTGGGCATTTAATTGTGTCATGTATCTATTGTTTTCTCGCCATTTCACTGCATCGACTACGCAGCAAAACAGCAAACCTTTTACATGGATCTAATTAAGTCCCTGAATTGAGCTTGATCTGAAAATGATTGAGTCACTCATGATTCACTAAATGGGATCTGTAAACTCACTTTCAGACCACCCAATGTTTCACTTTTAGAAAATTCCAAATCCGCACCGATATGTTTTGCGGCTTTATCCACGATCGCTAGCCCTAAACCACTTCCAATTTCTTCATGATTATAAATTCGATAAAAGCGTTTTCGAATTTGCTCATATAAAGCTGGGTCGATGCCAGGCCCACTATCTTCAACCTGTACAACCGCCTGCCCCGCATGTTCAAAGACGGAGACATTAATCATGCCCTGTGCAGGCGTATATTTGATGGCGTTATCAATCAAATTAAAAATGATTGAATGTACCGTTGGCTCAAGACTATATAAGGCAATGCTTTGTTGTTGCTCCATGCCAAGGTCAATATCTTTTTGCATGGCCAAATGCACCAGTTGCTCCACGCAATTGGTTGCGACTTGCTTAAGATCAAAATGTTGTTTGCGCTCAAGTTCAAAGACCGAGGCGTCTTGTTTTGCCAAACTCAATAATTGACTCACCAAATGCTGAATACGAATTAAACCTTTACTCAAATTTTGTAGAGCGTCATCTTGTGGAAATTTTTGTAGCAAAATCTGCATTTGCAAATTCAGTGCGGTAATCGGGGTCCGTAACTCATGCGCTGCGTCAGCAATAAACTGGCGCTGTTCCTGCTGTGACAATGAAATCCGTTCAAACAACTGGTTCATTTCAATAATGGTCGGCGCAATTTCCTCTGGATACGGCGTTTGAGAGATTGGAGAAAGTTCAAAGGCATCCCGTTTTGCCAATTCTTTTTTAAATTTTTCCAGTGGGTTTAAGCTGCGTTGAATCAACCATCCCAAAGCGATTAATGCAAAAGGTATGAAAACCAAATAGGGAATAAACATACTACTAGCCAATTCAGCAGCAAGATGCTGTCGAACCGATTCTTGCTGACTGACCTGAATTTGCCGATCTGCGAGTGGCAAAATATAGGTATGCCACTCATCCTGTTGGGTTCTGTGGTTATAAAAACCGGCTTTGGGCTGAGGCGCGACCAATAATTTTAATTGATGGGTTTGATGCGCATTGGATTGATAAGTCCATACATCGACAAATAAATCTTCTTCGTGATAACGCTTATGTTGATCAAATTCGCTGCGAATGGGCTGCGGATCATGCTCTGCAACACGTTCCGCCAAATTTTGCATTTGTGCATCTAAAATTTCATTAATTTCTTCAAGTGCAATTCGATAAGCTGAAAACACCAAAAGACAGCCCAAAAGCATACTGAAAACAGACACATAAATAATTAGTCTCTTTTTCAGAGAATAAGGCTGCTGCATGGTTGATAATTCCTTTGCCTTAACCGAGTCGATAACCTAAACCACGAATGGTGCGAATAAAATCTTTGTCTAATTTTGTTCTGAGATGATGCACATACACTTCTATGGTATTACTACTGATATCACTATCAAAATCATAAAGCTTATCTTCTAAATTGGCTTTCGAAAAAATCTTATTCGGATGCGTCACCAATGGAATCAATATGGCCCATTCACGGTTAGATAAATCGACATATTGACCCTTATAGCGTGCAAGATGCTGCTCAATATCTAAAATCAATTCACCATGTTTTAAAATTTTCTGTGGTGCTTCGAGTGAACTCTGCCCTGTGCGTCGAAGGAGCGCATGAATCCGTGCAAGTAATTCATCAAACTCATAAGGCTTAATCAGATAGTCATCTGCCCCATGGTTTAAGCCATCTACACGATTTTGTAATTGATCACGTGCCGAGATGATTAATACCGGCAATTTGGGCTGCATTTGACGAATTTGTTTCAGGACTTTCATACCATCCATCATCGGCAAACCCAGATCCAGCAAGACGATATCAATTCCCCCTTGCATAATGAGCTTTAAGCCATCGATGCCATTATTCACCCACTCGACTTCAAACTGTTGATAGTTCAACAAAGTTTTGGTCGATTCGGCAATCATGAAATCATCTTCAATAATAAGTATTTTGTGCATGGCTTAAGTCCTGCGCTGTACTGAAGTACATTGTTGCAACATATTGTTTTTTTCATCAATCACTTGAGTCTGCACATCAAGCAAACTCAATAGCGATGGAAATAGATTATCCTGACTTAATTTTTGGCTTTTTTGTGCCATTAAACAAGTATATTGCGCTGAATTATTTTTTTGCCAAGCCGGTGAAAACCACATCAACATCGGCACATGAGTTTGCTGTGACGGTGCAATTGCGTATGGAGAACCGTGTAAATACAAACCATGCTCACCGGTCGACTCACCATGATCGGACAAATACCACAGTCCTGTTTGATAGTTGTTAGTCACTTTTAAGGTGTTAATCAATTCACTCAGCACATGGTCGGTATAGATAATACTGTTGTCATAACTATTTATTAACTCTGTCGAGCTACATCCCTGTATGGCATTGCTATTACAGGTTGGCTTAAATTTTTGAAACGCTGCGGTACTTCGTTTGAAATAAGCAGGGCCATGACTGCCCATTTGGTGTAACACAACTAAACGGGGAGTTGGATCTGCTTTGGGGATCAAAGCCAAATATGCTTTCAAACCATCCACTAAGATTTCATCATGACATTCGCCATCGGCATCACACCACTTTTTCTTCAGCGCGTCAGGAAATTCATATTTTTCAACACGTGTACATGTTCCCTTACAGCCTGAATTATTATCTAGCCACGTCACCTTATAGCCTGCACGCTGTGCAATATCGAGTAAACCTTCACGATGACTTGCAAGCTGTTCGTCATATTCGGTTCTCGGCATACCCGAGAACATACAAGGAACAGACACAGCGGTTGCCGTGCCACATGAACTGACTTGACTAAAATTGATAATATTTTGCTGACTGAGTTCAGGATTGGTATTTTTAGCATAGCCATTGAGTGAAAAACTTTCCGCGCGCGCAGTTTCACCGACTACTAAGACCATCAATTTTGGTAAGCTTTTGGCGCTTACGTTTTCAACCATATGTGCATCTTCACCATAGTTCAGCAATGGCAAATTCTGTTTCGGTGCTTTTTTGTGATAATAGGAAAATGTCGAAGCGATAGTGTTTTGTGGTGAGAGCATGCCTTTTAAGTCACGATGCTCACGAAAGATCGCAGCATAATCGACAAAATAAACAAACAGCAAAGCACCCAAAAGGATGAGCGATAGCACTATATGTAGACCCTTTTTGGCTACCACCGTGCTTAGGGCTTCTTTATGCAGTGGCAAAAGCCAGATCAATAGCACTGGCAAAATAACCAGTCCAAAGACCCAGATAAAAAATTGTGGCGAGATTAAATCCTGCACTTCCTTTACATCTGTTTGCATCATGTTCTGCACTTGGTCAGATGTAATGGTCACGCCTAAACTATTGACGAAATAAGCACTCAAGCCACCAATGATCAGCAAAACAATCGCCAAAAGTTTTGAATTCCATCGCCATTGCAGTAGTTGCATCAGCACATTATAAAGTGCCACTACCACCAGTACTGTTGCCGCTAAAAATAGTCCGGCCTTCAATCCCGTATAAGGTGTGAGCTGCTGGATTTGCTGATAAAACGCGAGGTTCAAAACCACCCCAAGCCATAAGGCAAGCACGAGGTTAAATTGACTTAAACTAAGTCTTGGAATTTTTTGCTGTAATTTAGCTATGACCTGAAGCATATTGGCATCAATTATTGATCTTTGATGCCCTAATCTAAAAATTCAAACTTAAAAATCACTTAAAACTGATCAAAACCAAGCAAGAAAAATCAAAAAAGGCGATGTAAAACATCGCCTTTTGAACAACTTAAATCAAGGTCTTAGAATTTAAATTCTAGACCAGTACCTAGAACAGGTTGTTCGCTTTCATTCGAACCTTGTTCAAGTGCTAAGTAACCTGCATAACCATAAGCTTTCACTTGTTTGCTAAATGCATAATCTGCACCTGCAATGAGTTGCTGAGCTTCGTAATCATCACCCACTTTATAGGTCGTAGTATTTTGACTATATTGTGCTTTTACTGTCCAAGCTTTTGCAGATGGTAAATTGTATTCTGCGCCGACTAACCAACCTTGAGCATCATCAATATTTGCTGCTTTTGATGAATTCTTAATCGCATCCTCTTCGCTAGAATATGATGATTCTTCAACTTCAGACGTTTGATATAAAGCTTTCAGTGCTAAACCACCTTCAAGATTTACACGACCGATCGCACGAACGGTATTGGCTGCCGCAAAAACTTTCGTACCTGTAACTTCAGGAATTTGAGCATTTAGGATCCCTATGCCACCAAAATTTGATGGAATGGCTTTGTCATAGGCTAAACCTGCAACAACAACGGGGCTGTCATAAACAACAGAAGCCGACCAAGCATCACCAAGACCACGACCCGCGGTTTTTACTACACCATTGTCGCTCTTAATTCCTGAAGATTCACCTGTAGCAAGCAATGCATTAACTTTAATTGCACCTTCAGCAATTTTAAATGCTGGTGATTCATAAACAACAACGTTATCTACACGATTTTCACCCGTCATGATGCCTGTAACATCAGCACGGTTACCCACGTAGTTGTTGAATGTATCAACCGGACTAGACAATTGTTTTAATGGTGTATCGTGTGCACCGACTTTCAATGTACCAAGTTTCGCATCTTTCAAACCAACGAAGCGGTTACGCTTAGACCAGTCATCGCCTTCGCCGTCTGAGTTAAATGCCCATTCAATTGCATAAACTGCGCTTAAACGGTCAGTCAGTTTTTCATCGCCCTTTAAACCCAAGAAAGAACTGTTTGAACTGATTTCAACGACATCTTTGTCTGAAACACCCGTTTTATTATCTTCAGGTAAATAATCAACAGACGCATCAATTTCACCGTAGAAGGTTGGTGCTGCAAAGGTTGAGCCAGCCAAAAGGCTCAATGCGATAGCCGCTGCTAACTTAGTTTTCATCAAAAAATTTTCCTTAAATTATTTTGTAACAGATATTACACACGGGAAACATATTACAAAATTATTAAAATAATATTTGCATTGCTCTTTTAGTGCTTTAGCTGATAAAAAACAACCAAAATCATGATTTAGAAGTGATTTTGGTCATTTTTTGATGCCTTCCCCAAAATAGAATCGGGACTAAGCTCAATGCAGCCAAACCTGTGATCCAAAATAAATAAGTGCTATAACCCAACTGATCGGCCACTATGCCACTGATGCTATACAGCCCCCCACTCACCGTCGCCATAATGGCAACCTGAAATGTAAAGTCCGTTGCTGCAAATGCTTTACGACTATATTGCATCACCAAAGTTAGCATGATCACGAGCAGCATGGCTGAAATCATGTCTTCGGCAGCATTGATCCCATAGATCAGCCACTCATGGACGGGCCGTTTTGCCTCGAACTGCAAAGCCAGCCATACATAGGCCAATAAACTGAATATTTTCAATACCGAATAGAAAACCAAGGCTTGCGCCCGAGAAATATACTTCAAGCTAAGACCAGCAAGCCCTGCCCCAATTAAAGCAGCCACTGCACCTAGCATGGTGACATACAGACCAATTTGACTAAAACTCAATCCTAAATCCACCATCAGCGGCTTGAGTAAAGGACCTGCTAGACCATCTGCAAGCTTAAAACTCAATAAGATCATGAGCCACAGTGTGAGGGTTTTGGTTTGGGTAAAATAAGTCAAATACTGGCGTATAGCGTAGAACAAGCCTGAAGTATGCTTATGGTTGTTATCATTCTCTGGACTAGATTTTATGTTGAGCTGTGGCTTTAAAGGTTCTCGATACAGAAAAATAGGGATGGTATTGATGAACACCAATGCCGCTAAAAATAGAAAGGTGGCTTGCCAATCCCACCAATCCAAGGCCCAAAGCACAGCACCACCACCGACAATAAAGCCGAGTCGTGAACCAATCACCTGAAAAGTATTGCCCCAGTGCTGTTGGTCAGTTTTTAAAATATTGACAGCCAAGCCATCGGTTGCGACATCTTGAGTCGCACCAACCAAATTCATACTGAGTAAAGCCACAAAAAACAGCAGCAAATACATTGGTTCATTCAAACTTTGGATCGGCAAAAAGGACAGGAAGACCAAGACCACCACGGACAACAACTGCATTGGAATAATCCAACTCCGATAGTGCCCTTTGGACCTTGAACCATGTCGATCAATCCACGGTGCCCAAAAAACTTTGATCGACCATGGCAGCATGAGTAATCCAAAGCCACCAATATGTGCCAAAGATACACCTTGCGCTCTTAAAATCACTGGTAAAGCATGCGTCATAAAACCGACAGGTAACCCTTGCGCCCAATATAAGGAAAACAGTAAAAGATAGAGCTGACGAAGCTGGATCATAAGTTCCTAAATGTTGAATGCGCTGAAGTTACATTTAGAGTAGTCAAAATACGGCTATTTTGCCAATGATCTAAAAAAATCATCAACCTAAGATAAGGTCAATGCTGATGCCATACTTTTAAATGTGCATCACATCAAAAATGGATTTCACCTATATAAGAATATGCAATGAATCAAAAGACTCAATTATTTCCAGTTTTGCCCGATCAAGTTCCATCACGCGGCTCCCCCCTGAGCCGCGCAATATTTAAAACACTTTTTTTGGCACAAGGATGGAAATTTGACGGCGAATTTCCCAACCTTGCCAAAGCTGTAGCGATCATTTCTCCGCATACTTCTAATATAGATGCATGGCATGGTTTTCTTGCCTTGCTTGGAATCGGGATAAAAATAACCATTTTTGGTAAAAACACCCTTTTTGATACCCCCTTAAAACCACTTTTGGATTGGGTCGGCGTGATCCCTGTGCAACGTGAAAATCCACATGGACTGACGCGTGAAATTACTGAAATTGTCCAAGCGACAGATCAAATTTGGATTGGAATGGCACCTGAGGGAACACGAAAAAAAGCCGATAAAATCCGCAGTGGTTTTTACTATATTGCCTATGAAGCACAGATTCCTATCGTGATGTTTAGCTTTGATTATGTAAAGAAAACCATTCATTGCTTGGGTGTTTTTGAACCGAGTGGAGATTTTGAAACTGATATCGGAAAAATTTTGAAGATTTATGATGGCAAATTTTCCCCGAAAAATCCCGAATGGTTGGCCTTGCCGTTACAAAAGCACTGGAAAAAGCCCTAGTCAAATGGCTATTTTTTTGATGTGATGTGCACTTTGTATATTTAACCATCAGATTTCACCCATGAAACTTTTGCATTACCTGATTCCTAGCCTCTTTGTATTGGCACTCACTGGCTGTGATTCTGCAACCAAAACGCCTGCAACCACGACACCTACACCTGCCAAAGCACGTGAACCGGTGATCGCGATTGCGCTCGGTGGCGGCGGTGCCAAAGGTTTTTCTCATATTGGCGTGCTTAAAGTACTCGAATCACATGGTATTAAACCTAAAATTGTGACTGGGACCAGTGCAGGTAGTTTTGTCGGTAGCTTGTACGCCAGCGGTAAAACACCATATCAAATGCAGCAATTGGCCTTGAACTTTAAAGAGTCCGATATTCGTGATTTAACCTTAAATAGCCAAGGCATTATTCAAGGGCAAAAACTGCAAGACTTTGTTAATAAAAACGTCGGCAATAAATCAATTGAACAGTTTCCAAAGCGCTTTGCTGCTGTAGCCACCCGTTTGGATAATGGCAGTAAAACTGAATTTAACCGTGGTAATGCCGGCCAAGCGGTACGTGCATCGTGCAGCATTCCGAATGTATTTGTACCTGCAACCATTGCAGGGGTGAAATATGTCGATGGTGGCTTAGTCAGCCCAATTCCAGTGAAAACCGCACGTGATATGGGTGCAGATATCGTGATTGCAGTTGATATCTCTGCGCGTCCTGATGGTAGCAAAGCCGTAAGCATGTTTGGTTTACTCGATCAAACCATTAACATCATGGGACAACAAAGTATTAATGAAGAACTAAAAAATGCCAATTTCGTGATTCAACCTAAAGTGGGACATATCGGCACACTCGATTTGAAGTCGAGCAATGCGACGATTTTAGAAGGTGAAAAAGCCGCACAGCTCAAAGTGAATAGCATTATTAAGGCGATCGATAACTTTAAACAGTCCCCTGCGGCCTTTAAACCAGCACCAAAAGCGAAAATATAATTCAACGATTTTTTTTATATTCATTGAGTTATACATCTGCTACATTGATATAGATACTGGTTCATCTATATCAATTCACCCTTATATAAGAGTAGATGTATGGAATTTATTTTAGAACCTTGGCACTGGTTTGTATTGGGCGTCGTTTTGATGCTTTTTGAACTGATTTTGCCGTCTTTTGCTGCGCTATGGTTTGGCGTTTCTGCAATTTTGGTTGGGATCTTATATTGGATCTTTCCATCCATGGACTTTAATGTCCAAATTGTGGTTTGGATTATTTTTGCTGTGCTCTGCACATTTTTGTGGTTCAAATTTATTAAACCTTTATCCATTGATAAAACCAAAGCAGGTCTGTCCCGTGAAGCGACGATTGGCCAAGTGGGTATGGTGATTCAAACCCAGCTCAATCATGGCAGCGTTAAAGTTCGCTTCCCGATGCCTGTTTTAGGTTCAGACGAATGGCATTGCCGTACCCAAGATGCACTTCAAGTCGGCGACCGTGTTCGCGTGACCGATATTTTAGGCAATGATTTAGTCGTCCAACTGCACAGCAGCAACCACCCCACTGACAATCCATAAATAAGTGAGAAATGACATGTCTGGTGTTTCTATTGTTTTTTTAGCGCTCTTAGTTTTTGTAGCCGTCACCATTTTTAAAGGTGTCCGTATTGTTCCCCAAGGTTATAAATGGATTGTTCAGCGTTTAGGTAAATACCATACAACGCTCAATCCGGGGCTGAACTTTGTGATTCCGTATGTCGATGAAGTGGCTTATAAAGTCACAACCAAAGATATCGTGTTAGATATTCCCTCTCAGGAAGTGATCACACGTGACAATGCGGTACTGCTGATGAATGCTGTGGCTTATATCAACTTAACCACGCCTGAAAAAGCAGTTTATGGTATTGAAAACTACACATGGGCGATTCAAAACTTAGTTCAAACCTCTTTGCGGTCTATTGTTGGTGAAATGGACCTCGATGATGCACTATCATCGCGTGATCATATTAAGGCTAAACTTAAAGCTGCTATTTCTGATGATATCTCTGACTGGGGTATTACGCTTAAAACTGTAGAAATTCAAGATATTAAACCTTCTCATACCATGCAAGCTGCGATGGAAGAGCAAGCGGCCGCTGAACGTCAACGTCGTGCAACAGTCACCAAGGCAGACGGTGAAAAACAAGCGGCTATTTTAGAAGCAGATGGTCGTTTGGAAGCCTCTCGTCGTGATGCAGAAGCTCAAGTGGTACTGGCAGAGTCTTCTCAACGTGCAATTGAAATGGTGAGTTCAGCCGTCGGCGATAAAGAAATTCCAGTTGCGTACTTACTGGGTGAACAATACGTCAAAGCCATGCAAGATATGGCTAAATCTAATAATGCCAAAACTGTGGTATTACCTGCAGATGTACTGAATACGATTCGTGGTGTGATGGGCCGTAATAACTAAATCTTCACATTAATTAAAATGGGTCGTGACATACGGCCCATTTTTATGCCCAAAACAAAAAAGAAGGCAAAGTTTGTGAATTTATGTTTAAATTTCACGTTATTTTTTTGACGTTTTAGGACTTATCGTTCGATTTCACCTACTTGGCTTAGGCAAATCCCATTGAGTCCCCTAATTAAACGCAATTGTCCAACGCCAAAGCGGATACCGTATGAGCTCCCTGAATCCCACCCTAATTACCTTTCTCTTTTATATTGTCGCCATGGTCGTGATCGGTTTACTTGCATACCGTGCGACCAGTAACTTTTCTGACTACATTTTAGGTGGCCGCCGATTAGGGAGCTTTGTCACTGCCCTTTCTGCAGGTGCATCGGATATGAGTGGTTGGTTGCTCATGGGTCTTCCGGGTGCGATTTACCTTTCAGGTTTATCTGAAATGTGGATTGCAATTGGTCTGATCATCGGTGCTTGGCTCAACTGGTTACTTGTTGCAGGTCGTCTCCGTGTACATACCGAAGTTCAAAATAATGCCTTGACCCTACCTGACTATTTCTCAAATCGTTTTAACGATCAAAAGAAAATCTTACGTATCGTGTCTGCTGTGATTATTTTGATTTTCTTCGCAATTTACTGTGCTTCAGGCATGGTTGCAGGCGCTCGATTATTTGAAAGTATGTTTGGTATGTCGTATAGCACTGCGCTTTGGATCAGTGCCATTGCAACGGTGAGCTATGTGTTTATTGGTGGCTTCCTTGCTGTCAGTTGGACCGATACCATTCAAGCGGGCTTTATGATTTTTGCCTTGCTACTTACCCCTATCGTGGTCATGTTGTCATTCTCTGATTTAAGCCAGTTCACTCTGGCACTAGAAGCGGCACGCCCTCAAGCGATGAATGTATTTGCTGACTTAAGTTTTGTCGCAATCATGTCTTTATTGGCATGGGGCTTAGGCTATTTTGGTCAACCGCATATCTTAGTCCGCTTCATGGCAGCTGATTCTGTTAAATCGATTCCCAATGCACGCCGTATTGGTATGACATGGATGACGCTCTGCCTCGGTGGCGCAGTTGCAGCAGGCTTCTTCGGTATTGCTTATTTCCAACAGCATCCAGAACTGTCAAGTGTCGTTACAGCAAACCCTGAAACGGTCTTTATGGAATTGACTAAAATTCTATTTAACCCATGGGTGGCAGGTATCGTATTGGCTGCGATTTTAGCTGCGATCATGAGTACCCTCAGCTGTCAGCTTTTAGTCTGCTCAAGTACATTAACTGAAGACTTTTATAAATCATTCTTACGCAAAAATGCTTCACAAAAAGAATTGGTTTGGGTCGGCCGTATCATGGTGTTAATGATTGCGTTGCTAGCGATCTATATGGCGGCTAATCCTGACTCTAAAGTCCTTGGTCTCGTCGCATATGCATGGGCAGGCTTTGGTGCTGCATTTGGCCCACTGATTATCATGTCATTGTTCTGGAAACGCATGACACTCAATGGTGCTTTAGCAGGTATGGTGGTTGGTGCTGTTATGGTTATTCTATGGAAAAACCTCTGGGGCGATACAGGCGTTTATGAAATTATACCGGGCTTCATCTGCTCACTCATTGCAATCATCATTGTGAGCTTAATGGGCAAAGCACCATCTGCTGAAGTCACTGAAAAATTTGAAGAAGCAGATCGTATCTATAAAGAAAGTATTTAAGACCAATAGCACTTAAATTTAAGTTCTAAATTTTAATATCTGCAAAAAAGGACGCCTAGCGTCCTTTTTTGTTTTTTATCATGTCATCCATTTAGATATTACTTAGAGGTTTCTTGACTTCTGTTCCAAATGTACTTGATATAAAAAAAGCCCACAACATGTTAAATGTGTGGGCTAATGTCTTTACTACGTCATATTAACTTTGACGTTTTAATAAAAACTGCGTGATCTTGTGTAATTCTGCCGCATCTTCTGCAAAATAATCCAAAGCTTGAAGTGCTTGTGCATGTAATTCTTCTGCATAAGCTTGCGCTTGCTCGAGACCCATTAACGCAGGATATGTGGATTTATCCACTTGTTGATCTTTACCCGCTGTTTTACCCAATGCTTCAGTGTCAGCAATAATATCTAAAATATCATCTTGAACTTGGAACGCTAAACCAATCGCGAGACCAAATTCACGGAGTTTAGGAATGGCTTGATCTGTGCCATTAAATATTGTCACTGCAGCCATCATGATTGCAGCAGAAATTAAAGCACCAGTTTTATTTCGATGAATATTTTCCAGTTCATCCTGACTGACATGCTTGCCTTCCGCTTGTAAGTCTAGAACTTGGCCATTGACCATTTTGGAAGTTGCAGTCGCTAAAATTTGCATTTGCTTTAAGATGATCGGCGCTTCAACGGCTGGGCCTTGATCAAAGAGACGGCTGCCTAAAACTTCAAAAGCCATCGATTGTAAAATATCGCCAGCAAGTAAAGCCGTATCTTCACCAAAAGCCACATGACAGGTTGGTTGACCACGACGGAGTAAATCGTTGTCCATACACGGCAAATCATCGTGTGCCAATGAATAGCAATGAATAAATTCGATCGCCACTGCAGCACGGCGTACGGCTGCAAAATTTGTATTGGGTTTTAACGCTGCTGTTGCATAACAAAGTGCCGGTCGAACACGTTTTCCACCCAACATCACAGCATGATACACCGCCCCTTTTAAGGGTTCTGGAATTGAAAATGCATCAAGCGCTGTCAGTAAATCCTGCTGAATACGCTGCTGCGCTTCTGTCAGGGCATGTGTGGAAACGTCTGTTAAAGAAGACACATTCACCTCAAATACTTTAAATATTTAACTGCTTCGTTCATTAGCAAATTGATTGCCAATGTTTTCTGTCAATTTTGACCTGTTGCATCATACTGCTTTCTCAGATCTTTCTCTATGTTACGGCCTAAATCTATGTGTTTTTCTCACAATTTGATGGTTTTTTAAATGTCGTTTCCTCAAATAGCGCCACATTTTGTCCATCATTAAAACAGGTACAATTTTTCGAGCCTTTCTTGGCTTGATATAAAGCCTGATCGGCACGTGCCAATGTTTCAAAAAATGACTCCGTACCACCCCACAAAGCCACTCCGCATGAGATAGACAGTTGTAGAGCCTTATCCGCATAATTCATCGAAGAAGCATAGATTTGCTCACAACATTGTTGTGCAATCGAACATGCAGTCGATATAGCCGTGCGTGGCAAAATCATTGCAAACTCTTCCCCACCCATGCGATATATTTGTGCATCTGCATGTTGACTAATTTGCATCCTTAAAAGCTGCGCACTTTTTCTTAAAACTTCATCGCCAAACGCATGACCGTAGATATCATTGATTTGCTTAAAATTGTCTAAGTCGAGCATCATCAAACAAATTTCATTGGCTTGTTCAACCGCGAAGCTTTTTTGCCACTGAGAAAGATCTAAATCAAAACCTCGTCGATTTTTTATCCCTGTCAGATAATCAAAATAAACTTGTTGTTCGAGTTGTTGGTTATGTTTCAACAGTGATAATTCGACTTGCTTTAAATTTGTAATGTCCGCACAGCACAACAGTACATGTTCCAAATCCCCACTTTGTTGAAACTTTGGTTTGAGCGTGAACCAATAATGCCGTTCATTTTCACTATACATAAAGGGTTCAATGCTATCGTTCTCTAAACAGCGTAAATCAAACTCAGAACTTGTGGCTTTGGTCTTTTGCTGCATCACAGACACGTGATTTAATACGATCTCTTGTAAGTCTGACTGAAATCGATGTTTAAATATTTGATTGGCGCATATCAGCTCAGCTGTCGCAGAAAATAACGCAGCAGGCATTGGCAACGCTTCTAATACAGCCAATTGTTCAGTAGGTAGGTCCGATTTTATTAAGTCTTTTTTAAGCATGGTTTCGCTACTTTTTTTCAGGGTAAAGCTACGCAAAATGCTAACAAAATTAATCTGACATAAATCACAGAAACTTTCTAATATTAAATGCAGTTCATATTATATAAAAATATATACCAATTCATGATTTGCTTATTCATATAAAAGATAAAGGCAAAAAAAAAGCCCCTGCAAAGCAGAGGCTGATTTCTAATTCGATGTTAAATGCTTAATCTAAACTATCCCCAGGAATACGCACCCAGCCTTCCATTAAGACACGCGCACTTCGGCTCATCACGGCTTTTTTAACGACCCACTGACCATTTTCATAAATTGCTTGCGCACCTACACGTAGCGTCCCAGATGGATGTCCAAAACGCACAGCTTCTCGCTCCCCACCACCCGCGGCTAAGTTCACAAGCGTCCCCGGTATCGCCGCAGCTGTACCAATGGCAACTGCCGCTGTACCCATCATGGCATGATGCAGTTTCCCCATTGATAAGGCACGAACCAATAAGTCCGTATCTTGTTCTGAAATATGTTTAGAACTCGAAGATGTATAGGCTTTCGGCTTTGAAACAAATGCAATCTTTGGGGTATGTTGACGCTGTTCTGCTTCAGCAATATCTGAAATCAAACCCATTTGCTGCGCACCATAAGCACGGATTTTTTCAAAACGGGCCAATGCCTTGGCATCACCATTGATCGCATCTTGCAGTTCAGTGCCGACATAACCAATATCTTCTGCATTTAAGAAAATGGTTGGAATGCCTGCATTAATAAATGTTGCAGGGAAACTGCCTTCATCGGGTACGGTTAAGGTATCGACCAAATTCCCTGTAGGGAACATAGCGCCGCCATCTTCACCATCATCTGCGGGGTCTAAAAATTCAATTTGAACTTCGGCTGCTGGGAAGGTCACACCATCTAGTTCAAAATCACCAGTTTCTTGTACTGCACCATCAGTAATAGGTACATGCGCAATAATGGTTTTTTGAATATTGGCTTGCCAAATACGAACCGTACACAAACCATTTTCAGGAATACGTGATGCCTCAACCAGACCATTTGAAATGGCAAATGCACCAACCGCTGCCGTTAAGTTTCCGCAGTTACCACTCCAGTCGACAAATGCTTTATCAATCGACACTTGTCCAAATAGATAATCTACATCATGCTCAGGCTGTGAACTTTTTGCCAAAATCACGGTTTTACTGGTACTTGATGTCGCTCCACCCATCCCATCAATTTGTTTGCCATAAGGATCTGGACTGCCAATCACACGTAATAAAAGTTGGTCGCGAACTTTTCCAGCTTGTTGTGCTGCAAGCGGCAAATCATCTAGCTTGAAAAATACACCTTTACTAGTACCACCACGCATATAAGTCGCTGCAATCTTAATTTGGGGAGCAAAACTCATTTTTATTGAATCCTTAATCTTTATCATTGTGTTTTGGCAGAGCGTTCTTTTCTGCGCTTTTGCATCATACAATGTTTAATTGAATTTTTAACAATCACATGACTTAAGTATAAAAAAACAACATTCGATACCTTTTCCATATAAAGCCAAGCATCAGAATTTCAATTAAAATAAAATTAATCTATTGATTCATAAATTTTTAATTCAGCATTTAAAACGAAAAATAGGTTATTAAATATATAAATATTTTTCATAAATTTTGAGCTACTAGGCTATTCATTCTCTATACATTACAATTACCAAAATTAAACCATTCTCGGGAAGAGTAACTTGACTACCAATTCCTCCGAACTCAAGCGTGGCTTAAAGAATCGTCATATTCAATTGATTGCCATGGGTGGTGCAATTGGTACAGGCTTATTCTTGGGCTCAGCGCATGTGATTCAATCTGCTGGACCATCCATTATTCTCGGCTACGCCATTGGCGGTCTGATCGCCTTTCTAATTATGCGTCAGTTGGGTGAAATGATCGTCCATGAACCTGTAGCGGGTTCATTTAGCCATTTTGCATATAAATATTGGGGGAAATTTCCAGGTTTCTTAACAGGTTGGAACTACTGGATTCTCTATATTTTAGTGGCAATGACAGAACTCACCGCTGTTGCGAAATACATCAACTACTGGTGGCCTCATATTCCAGCGTGGGCATCTGTACTGTTCTTCTTCGTGATCATTACTTTAGTAAACTTAGGTAATGTGAAGTTTTATGGTGAATCTGAGTTTTGGCTGTCGATTATTAAAGTCACTGCGGTTATTTCGATGATCGTATTTGGTTTGTATTTGCTACTGACTGCAGATGCCAATTCAACAGCATCATTTACCAACTTATGGAGTCAGGGCGGCTTCTTCCCAAATGGTTTTGAAGGTTTATTCTTCATGCTGGCTTTCTTGATGTTCGCCTTCGGCGGTATTGAACTGATTGGTATGGCGGCAGCAGAAGCTGAAAATCCAAAAGAAACTATTCCTAAAGCGATTAACCAAGTTGTATTTCGTATTTTGATTTTCTACGTGGGTTCTTTAACTATTCTATTGTCACTTGTGCCATGGAATCAGCTTGAACTAGGTGGTCTAGACAAAAGCCCATTTGTGATGATCTTTAGCCAACTAGGAATTGATTGGGCTGCACATTTACTGAACTTCATTATCCTAACTGCAGCACTGTCTGTTTATAACAGCGGTATGTATGCCAATAGCCGTATGCTTTACAGCTTGGCGAAACAAGGTAATGCCCCAAAAGTTTTCGCAAAAACCAACAAAAGTGGCGTGCCAATTCCAGCAGTATTACTTTCTGCAGTACTGATTTTCGGCTGTGTACTCTTAAACTACTTCGTACCCGAAGATGCACTTGGTCACTTAATGTATGTTGTTGTTGGTGCGCTTGTCCTGAACTGGGCGATGATTACCATGACTCACTTACAGTTCCGTCGTGCAAAACGTATTTTGAATTTTAAAACCTCATATCCTGCACTTTGGGCACCAGTCAGCAACTACATCGTTCTGATCTTTATTGCTTTAGTTCTATTTATTATGTGGACTCAGGGCTTTATGGAATCTGTTCTGATGATCCCTGTTTGGATTACAGTCATGTTATTAATGTTTAACTATCTTAATCCTAAAGATTTGAGCGACATTGACCCCAATGAAGTTCATAAAGACTAAGTAATTTAAAAAGTTATTGTTTCGGCAATAACTTTTTTTTTAGCTAAAATAGGAGTACATTAGCCTCCGTCATGCGCTCTTAGCTTAACTGGATAGAGCAGTTGCCTCCTAAGCGACCGACGTGGGTTCGAGTCCCGCAGAGCGCACAATTTTTTGGACACCTCACCTCTCTGATTTTTTTCAACTCACATTTATCAATAAAACTAAATTCAGAATTCTTAAATCTAAATTTACATTACAAATTCAAAATTCATCGATGAACTTTTTTTAACTTAATCTTTGTTTTTACTGATATTACTCTTGAAAGATTGTTTTTAAGAAGAATTGAATAGCATTTTTAAATTCCCTAACCATCTATTTGTCAATGCAAAAAACGACACACGGCATGGTCGATAAAGCCAAAAAGTCAATTTATAACTGCCTATATCAAAATATTTTTAAATTTTTCTAGGTTTAGAAAATAAAGCATTAAATAAAAATAATACTTAATAATCAAAATGTTATATATATTAATTAGTACAATTACTCTAAATTGGGTAATTTTCAATCATATTTTTTAATCTAGAGCATTTACTCTTATTTTAATTGTGCTATTTTTGTCACATGGAGTAACAATTAAGCCCAAGAGTATTAAAAAGTTTTCCATAACGAATATGTGCAGTAACCATAAAAATCAAATTCGTATCTCAAGGAATGACGAAGAATGAAATTAAAAACTTTAGCTACAGCCATGATTCTTGCTTCAGTTCCAATGACAGGTGCTTTTGCAGCAGCAATGGACCGTTCAGGCCAATCTATGTCTGCATTCTTACAACCAGGAAATTATTTTGAAGCAGGTATTTCAGTTCTAGATCCGACAGTATCTGGTAAAGAAGCTGGTGAAACAGCTACACGTCGTAATATTGAAGACATGGCTGATGATTATTACTTCCCTTCAGCCGCATTAAAACTACAATTAACTGATAAGTTTTCATTCGGTCTTCTATATGACCAACCATTTGGTGCCGCTGCTGAATATAAAGGTAACAATGCTTTTGTTTCACAAGCTTCTGACACGGTATTACCTCAACCACTATTAGACAGCATGGTTCGAAATGAAGTTACTCAAACTTTAAATCAACTTACAAGTACACAAATTGTAGGTTTAGCAGCGCAAGGCTTGCTTGCACAACAAGGTATGTCTCCAACTAACCCAGCTTATAATGCTACTTTACAAGCAACAGTGACAGGTATTATCACTCAAGCAGGTGGTAATGTTGATACAGCTGCTGCTGCAGTACGTCCACAAGTTGAAGCTGGGGCATTTACTCAAGGTCAACAGCAATTACAACAACGTTTAGATAATGCAGGTGTTGCTCTAGGTCAAGGAAATACAAAAGTTTCTGTAGACACTCAGAACTTAGCTTTTGTTTTTGGCTTCCAACCTACGCCAAATTGGAACATCTATGCTGGTCCTGTTTATCAAACAGTTAAAGGTAGCGTAAGTCTACGTGGTCAAGGCTATAGCATTTTTAATGGCTATGACTCAAACATTAAAGAAACTGGTGATCTTGGTTGGTTGGCAGGTGTTGCTTACCAAATTCCAGAAATTGCACTTAAAGCTTCTTTAACATATCGTTCTGAAATTGACCATGAAACGACAATTCGCGAAACAATTCCAACTGCTGGCGCGTTAACGCTACTTGGTCAAAACCCTGCAGATGTAGTTGGAGCTAAGAGCACTTCGACGATTACTACACCTCAGTCTGTAAACCTTGATTTCCAATCTGGTATCATGGCTGACACCGTTGCATTTGCAAACGTGCGTTGGGTTGAATGGTCAAATTTCGCAATTCGTCCATACCAATTCGGTTTAATGTCTGAAGCAGTTGGACAATTACCAGCAGTTAACCGTCCGAACGGCTTTAACTTAGTTGAATATTCTGAAGACCAAATTTCTGCAACAGTTGGTGTTGGTCGCAAACTCAGTGAACAATGGGCTGGTAACGTATCCGTAGGTTGGGACTCAGGCGCTGGTAACCCTGTATCAACACTTGGCCCTACTGAAGGTTACTGGAATGTCGGCTTAGGTTTACAATTTAGTCCAGCACCGAATTACTTCATTGCTGGTGGCGTGAAATACTTCATGCTCGGTGATGCAAAATCTCAAACAGCTGCTCAATTTGGTGAAGATAGCCGTATTGTTGGTGAATTTGAGGATAACGATGCTTGGGCATACGGTTTAAAAATCGGTTACCGCTTCTAATTCTCGATATCAGTAGATTGGAAATATATCCAATCTACTATTGTAAAAATAATTTAATTCAAATGTTCATAGATTGAGCATTTGAATTTTTTAAGTTCAAAGATAAACATTAAGTTAAATACTCTATTTTTTTATTTATAAATCATAAACATAAATAACACCTTCTAGAATAATTACTCTAGCATTGCTTATTTTTTAACTTATACAGTTCATTTTTAGAGTAGCAACTCTTATTTACTGTTTTTCTATTTATGTTACTTTCCACACATTGAAATAACATCAAAAGTTACAAACAGGGAAAAGTATGCGCTTAAATCACCTTAGTTACGCTATTTTATTAACAGCATTACCTACTGCATCATTTGCTGCTGGTCTAGATCGTTCAGGTCAGTCTATTTCCGCATTCTTACAACCTGGCAACTATGCAGAAGCAGGTATTTCTGTATTAGATCCAACTGTAAAAGGTAAAGATAATAAAGGTCATCTAGTGGGTGACATGGGTGATGACTATTACTTCCCTTCTGCAGCTGTAAAAGTTCAAGCGACTGACAAAATTTCTCTCGGTCTTTTATACGATCAACCTTTTGGTGCTGATGCCACTTATCAAGTGGATGGTTCTGATTTTGCTAATAGTGTTGAAGGTACAGGCGTTAAAGTTCGTACAAATAATTTAACGGCTCTTATTGGCTATCAACCAACAGAAAACTGGAATTTCTACGCTGGTCCTGTTTATCAAACAGTTAAAGGTAATGTCTCTTTACGTGGTACTGCTTATTCATCACTTTCTGGTTATAACATTGAACTAAAAGAAGATGAAGCTTATGGCTGGCTTGCAGGTGCTGCATATTCTATTCCTGAAATTGCGTTGAAAGCAGCAATCACTTACCGTTCTGACATTAAACACGAGTTAAACACTACTGAAACTTCAAATGTTTATATTCCGCCTAACTATTTGCCTACTTTACCAAGTGGCATCGACTTACGCTCTGTTTCAAGCCAAGCTGAAGTTGTTACACCACAATCGGTCAATCTTGATTTCCAAACCGGAATTGCAAAAAATACTTTAGCTTTTGCAAATTTGCGTTGGGTACATTGGGATCAATTTACAGTCAGTCCTACACTTTTAAAGCATCCAATGATTAATCAAGATTTGATCTCGTACTCAGATGATCAATACTCGATCACAACTGGTCTATCTCATAAATTCAATAGCAAATGGGCTGGTACTGCTGCAGTAGGTTATGACTCTGGCGCAGGCAACCCTGTAACTACTTTAGGTCCAGTTGAAGGAAACTGGAGTGTGGGTCTAGGTGGACAATACAGTCCTGCAGAAAACTACTTTATTCAAGCTGGGGTTAAATACTTCTGGCTAGGCGATGCTCAAGCTCAAACTGGCGGTAAAGTCAAAGGTGAATTTACTGACAACCACGCTTTAGGTTATGGTCTAAAAATCGGTTACCGTTTCTAATAAATAATCTGTAAAAAAGCCTCTTTGTGAGGCTTTTTTATTTTTCTATTGTGACGTAAATCACTTTATTAATTTTATAGCCATAAAAATCTGGTTAATTAACAAACAATCAATATTTCATATACTTAAACCTTTATATAAAAAGTCATCTTGAATAACAATAACTTAAAATAATTTTTTAGTATTTTTACTCTACTTTATATAAATCAACAGCTTTTATTTACCATCAGTTCAATTTTAGAGTCTTTACTCTTTTTTAATTTATGATATTTTTCGCATATGGATATGATTAAAAATAATTTACATATCTCATATTTTTATTAACGCATTGACGCGTTTTTTATACTAGGAAAGTAGAAGAATGAACTTAAAAGCATTAACAAGTGCCATTTTATTAGCAAGTTTACCAACCACTGGGGTCTTCGCTGCTGCTCTGGATCGCTCTGGTCAATCGATTCAAGCCTTCTTACAGCCAGGTAATTATTTTGAAGCAGGTATTTCAGTTTTAGATCCAAATGTCTCAGGTGTTGATATTAAAGGACAAAAAACCGGTGATATGGCTGAAGACTATTACTTCCCAGCAGCTGCATTAAAAATTCAATTGCACGACAAACTTTCATTTGGTTTGATCTATGACCAACCATTTGGTGCAGATGCTGAATACAATAAAAATAGCGTTTTTTCAGCAAAAGCGACTGACTCAGTATTAGGTGCTTTAGATCATCAAACCATTGCTAAATTCAATGGTAAAGCCACCGAAGTTACTGGTGAAACAAGTGTTGAAGTTAAAACACAAAACTTATCGTTATTGGTAGGTTTCCAGCCAAATGAACACTGGAACTTCTATGCAGGTCCTGTTTATCAAACAGTTCAAGGTAAAGTAAGTCTGCGCGGTGAAGCTTATAGCATGATGTCTGGCTACGATGCCAACATTAAAGAAGAAGGTGATTTTGGTTGGTTAGCAGGTTTTGCCTATCAAATTCCTGAAATCGCATTAAAAGCATCTTTGACTTATCGCTCTGAAATTGATCATGATGTTGAAGCGACTGAATCATTCCAATCGATTGACAACTTCACTGGTCTTGCTGCACCTGTTCTTAACATTATGCTTGGTCCATTGGGTGCCAAATTACCGAAAGAGCAGCGTGATGCTGTAATTGCAGTAAGAAATGCATTAGTTGCATCTAATTCACTTCCACAAGGTAAAACAAAAGTTACCACGCCACAATCGGTAAATTTAGATTTGCAATCTGGCATCATGGAAAACACTGTTGCCTTCGCAAATGTACGTTGGGTAGATTGGTCTAAATTTGCAATTAAACCTCATGAGTTTGGCATTAAAGCAGATATTTTAGGTTCTTTAGTTGCTGGTTCTAACGGTATCGTTGGCTACACAGATGGTTTTAACTTAGTCGACTATTCTAAGGATCAATGGTCTGTAAATGCAGGCGTTGGCCGTAAATTTAATGATCAATGGGCTGGTACAGTCATGGTTGGTTGGGACTCTGGTGCAGGTAACCCAGTGTCAACTTTAGGCCCAACCGAAGGTTACTGGAGCGCTGGCTTAGGTGGACAATTTAGTCCAACACCTCAAACATTTGTACAAGCCGGTGTTAAATACTTCTGGTTGGGTGATGCGACTGCACAATCTGGTTCACACTCTGTCCCTGGTAATGAAACAGCTGCAAATGTTGCTAACTTTAAAGACAACGATGCAATCGGTTACAGCTTAAAAATCGGTTACCGTTTCTAAGTTGCTTTAAAAACTTTGGATTAAACAAGAAAGGGCGCTATAAGCGCCCTTTTCTATAACTTACTATTCAGAATTAAGCTGGAATATCCCGAACAGAAGCATTACGAATCGCTTCTTTTAGTGCTGCATAGCCATGAATTGGTGGGAACTGTGGAAACTCCGCAATCACATTGTCAGGCGCATCGAATAAGAAACCCGCATCTGCTTCACCAAGCATCGTCGTATCGTTATAAGAATCACCTGCTGCAATCACACGAAGTTCAATCCATGCAATGCTTGTACGGCTTTACGTTTTTGATCAGGTTGACGAAGCTTATAAGCTGAGATCATACCATTGCCATCAGTTTCTAATTTGTGGCAGAAAATCGTTGGCCAACCAAGTTGTTGCATTAATGGATGTGCAAACTCATAGAAGGTATCTGAAAGAATAATCAATTGAAAATGAGTACGTACCCATTCTACAAACTCTTTTGCACCCTCAAATGGCCCCATATCTGCAATTACGTCTTGAATATCGTTTAAACCCAAACCGTGTTGTTTTAAGATATTTAAACGCTGAGTCATCAACACATCGTAATCTGGAATGTCACGAGTCGTTGCTTCAAGTTCTTTAATGCCTGTTTTTTTCGCAAAATTAATCCAAATTTCAGGTACTAAAACCCCTTCTAGATCTAAACAAACGACTTCCATGCACTCTACCCTCTGTTATGTGAAAAAAATTTTTCAATATCATAGCTGAAGAATAAAAAAATGCATTGTTCTTTTTTAAATCTATTTTTTTCATAAGTATCTATTTTTTAGTGATAAGTGTGTTTTAGCATTTCAATTAAAATAGTTCTGAAATAAATTAATATAGGTTTTAACGTTCCAAGCCTATAGCCAGGACATTCATGACTATCATCCCTACTATTGACCTTGTCGATGCACTTGCATCTGAATATGCAGATAAATCACCTTCTGAGATTATGAAACTTGCGCTTAGCCAGCAAGGTGAAGTTGCGATTTCCTTTTCTGGTGCAGAAGATGTTGTACTGATTGATCTTGCATCGAACTTAGGGATTCCATTTCGTGTATTTAGTTTAGATACCGGTCGCTTACACCCTGAAACTTACCAATTTTTAGATACTGTCCGTAAACATTATAAAATTGATATCGAAATCTGTTTTCCAGAAAGTGATGCCGTACAAAAACTGGTGACAGAAAAGGGCTTTTTTAGCTTCTATCAAGATGAACATAAAGAATGCTGTGGTATCCGCAAAGTACAACCTTTGCGTAAAAAATTAGCGACTTTAGATGGCTGGATCACAGGTCAACGTAAGGACCAAAGCCCAGGCACACGTAATGAAATTCCAGTGGTACAAGCTGACCCAGGTTTTTCAGGTCCGGGCAAGCAATTAATTAAATACAATCCTTTGGCAAACTGGTCTAGCGCTGATGTATGGAACTATATCCGTCTAATGGAAATTCCATATAATCCACTACACGAACGTGGCTTTATCTCGATTGGCTGTGAACCATGCACTCGACCTGTTTTACCGAATCAACATGAACGTGAAGGTCGCTGGTGGTGGGAAGATGCAACCCATAAAGAATGCGGCTTACACGCAGGCAACATGAAAAAATAAAGAGCACAAAACCACTGCATAGCAGTGGTTTTTTCAACGCATCGATACACATAATTCCGTATCATTTCAACGTAAAAACGCTATACTGCAAATGACAATTTAATAATTCTAACAATGCTACTCATACATGAGCAGCTGTAGAAATTGCAGTGAGGCAATCAACGCTATGCGTCCATTACATCCTATTGATTTCATATTCTTAAATTTAGAGAAACGGCAACAACCGATGCACGTAGGTGGTCTATTTTTATTTCAGATCCCTGACAATGCACCTGATACTTTTATTCAAGATTTAGTCGCAGATATTCGTAATTCAAAATCCATTCCTATTCCTCCTTTTAACAATAAACTCAACGGCTTCTTTTGGGATGAAGACGAAGAGTTTGATTTAGATCATCACTTCCGCCATATCGCACTGCCGCATCCCGGTCGTATCCGTGAACTTCTGACTTATATTTCGCAAGAACACAGTGCGCTGATTGACCGTGCAAAACCCCTTTGGACTTGCCACATTATTGAAGGTATTGAAGGCAATCGTTTTGCTATGTACTTCAAAATCCACCACGCGATGGTCGATGGCATTGCAGGTATGCGTTTAGTTGAAAAATCACTTTCACATGATCCGGATGCTAAAAGTATTGTGCCACCCTGGTGTGTTGAGGGCCCTCGTGCAAAACGCCTGAAGCAGCCTAAAGTCAGTCGTATGAAAGGTCTGTTATCGACCATTAAGGGACAACTTGACTCAACACCACGAGTTTTGTATGAACTATCACAGACTGTAATGAAAGATATGGGGCGTAACCCAGATTATGTATCTAGTTTCCAAGCGCCGAGTTCAATATTAAACCAACGGGTTAGTTCTTCTCGTCGTTTCGCTGCACAGTCTTTTGAATTTTCACGTTTGTCACATATTGCCAAGTCACTCGGCGTAACAATTAACGATATTGTGCTCGCAATTTGTTCAGGCGCATTACGTGAGTATTTAATTACACAAAATGCTTTACCTAAAAAGCCATTGATCGCCATGGTGCCTGCATCGGTTCGTACCGATGACTCAGATATGTCAAACCGTATTACCATGATTTTGGCCAATCTTGGAACCCATAAAGAAGATCCGCTAGAACGGTTGAAGATTGTGCGTCGTAGTGTGCTCAATGCCAAAGAGCGCTTTAAGCGGATGAACTCAAATCAAATTTTAAACTACAGTGCTTTTGTCTACAGTGCAGCAGGTTTAAATATTGCATCAGGCTTTATGCCAAAACGTCAGGCCTTTAACTTGGTCATTTCGAATGTTCCCGGCCCACAAGAGCCGTTATATTGGAATGGCGCACGTTTAGAAGCGCTCTACCCTGCTTCCATTGTTTTAGATGGTCAAGCCCTTAATATCACCATGACCAGCTATTTAGATAAGCTTGAAGTTGGTTTAACCGCATGTCGTAATGCGCTTCCAAAAATGCAAAATTTACTAACGCATTTGGAAGAAGAAATTCAACGATTTGAAGCTATTGTGAACCAAGATTCCCCAAAGTTACAGGCGGTTAGCTAACCGCCTGCTTCAAGATTTGGTATCATTTCATCAGCAGATTAAACCATCTAAAAAGATAAAAACCCGTCTACATTGCAAAATCTAGACGGATTTGTAGTATTTGAACTTTGTTTGATTTTTAGAGTAATTTATGTGTATAAGCTAAAATTTAGGTGAACAAATCCGTTGTTATTGTTTAATTATGACTTCTAGATACACACTGATAATTAAGTTTATTTTCCATTATTTATAAAATTTTAGCGCATTAAATATTTTAGAATTGCGCGTTAGTGCTTTAACCCTCTGGATTACATTATTTATATTTCAATATTTAAGCTTTAATAGCTCGGCACTGTTTAAGTAACTGATGACAAGCAGAACGAATCATAGACGCTGTAATTTGAACTTCATTACCACGCTCATCCACGATATAACCTGAATGGATCGCTTTTGCTTCAACAACAGTTTTAAGACCACTTTTCATTACTGTTTTACTAACACCCATAATACACCTCTTTTTGCTAAGCCATTTTCAAGTTCATTACGGGAAAATGGCTTTGGCTATTTGATGTGTCTAGTATTCAAAATAACAGTTCAAAAGTAAAATCTCAGTTGTAACAAGTGTTTAACGATATTCTGTTACAATTTCAACTCAGAATGATATCGTATTGCTCTTGCGTATATAAATTTTCCACTTGGAACTTGATCACACGGCTAATAAAGTGCTCTAAATCAGCCACTGCAGGTGCTTCAGCAGTTAATAATCGGTCAATCACCGATGGATGTGCCACCACAGTGAAACCACTTTGTGATTCATAGGCACGTGCATATCTCAAGATTTCACGGAAAATTTCATAGCAAACTGTTTCAGCCGTTTTCACATAACCGCGCCCCTGACAAGTCGGGCAAGAATCACAAAGGAGATGCTCCAGAGATTCACGGGTGCGTTTACGCGTCATTTCCACCAAGCCCAGCTCAGACACTTGAGTGATCTTGGTTTTGGCATGATCGCGCTCGAGCATTTTCTCAAACTGGCTCATCACTTCTTCTCGATGATGTGCTTCTTGCATATCAATGAAGTCAATAATGATAATCCCGCCCAAGTTACGTAGACGGAGCTGACGTGCAATGACCTGTGTGGCTTCCATATTGGTTTTAAATACAGTGTCTTCAAGTGAACGACCACCAACATAGGAGCCAGTATTGACATCAATCGTGGTCATTGCTTCAGTTTGATCGATCATCAGATAACCGCCAGACTTAAGTGCTACACGTGTCTGTAAGGCTTTCTGAATATCTTCTTCGACATTGTACAAGTCAAAAATTGGACGCTCACCCGGATAATGCAGTAAGCGATTTTGCATACTTGGTACAAATTCTTGGACAAACTCTTGCAATTTGCCATGTACTTCTCGTGAGTCGACCTGAATTTTAGACGTCTCTTCATTAGCCAAATCACGGATGACGCGTTGCGGTAAAGGCAGCTCTTCAAAAATCAGAGAAGGTACGACAATACTGCGTTGTTTACGTTGAATATATTCCCACAGTTTTGCTAAATAAGCCATGTCCTGCGCAATTTCACATTCAGGAATACCTTCAGCAGCAGTACGAACGATGACTGAACCCGGTAAGTTGTGTTCTTTTTGAATGCGTTCAATCATGCTACGCAAGCGATCACGTTCTTCTTCAGACTCAATGCGCTGTGAAACACCGGTATGACTGCCATATGGCATTAAAACGAGGTAACGGGAAGGAATTGAAAGATCAGTCGATAATCGTGCACCTTTGGTACCCAACATATCTTTCATGACTTGTACGGTGAGTACTTGCCCCGGTTGTAACAGCTCAAAAACGTTCGGGGTCGGTTGATTGCGCTGCCAGACCATATCATTGATATGTAAAAAAGCCGTTCTCGACAATCCAATATCAATAAAAGCAGCCTGCATACCCGGAAGTACGCGAACAACTTTCCCTTTATAAATATTGCCCACTAACCCACGCTTCACGGTGCGTTCAACAAATAATTCATTGACCGTACCGTTTTGAATCAACGCCACACGACATTCCATCGGTGTGACGTTAATCAACAACTCGTCAGACATATCAAAACTCAAAACATTATAAAAATTCTTGTGTTGCAGCAGTTAATTTAATGCCTTAACTGTCTGTAATAACTGTACGGTTTCATGCAAAGGCAGCCCAACGACATTGCTGTAACTCCCTTCAATACAAGGAATATAGCGCGCAGCAATTCCTTGAATAGCATAGGCTCCCGCCTTGCCGATTGGTTCACCTGTTGCCCAGTAGCTTTCCATGTCAGCTAGACTCAGCGTTTGAAATTCAACCTGTGTACGCACTACTATACTGTATATTTGATCTTTTGTACTGACACAAACACCTGAAAACACATCATGTTTTCGTCCAGAGATCATTTCCCACATAGAAAAAGCATGTGCTTTCGACGCTGGCTTTCCTAAAATTTGCTCATCTACGCCTAAACTGGTATCGGCGGCAATAACGATAGCATCAGGGAATTGTTGTTGTACTGCGGAAGCTTTGGCACGTGCTAAACGCTCTACATAATCCGCTATAGGCTCTCCTTCCAACACGGACTCATCAATATCTGGACTGAAAATGTCAAATTCCAGACCTAATTGTTGCAAAAGTTCGCGTCGTCGAGGAGAACTCGAAGCTAAAATTATATGCGCCATTTTCTCAGGAAGTAATACATCATTGGCCAAATGATTAAGCTAGTAACAATTGGCTGCCAATGGCGAGCAAATGAAAACTGTGCCCCCCCCATCACTTGAACAATCCACACAAACAGTAAATGCGCGAAAATTGCCATTGCAGCAATAATCCATAAATTACCAAAAGTGAGAATACGACGTTCACGGGTCAAAAAGCGTGTCACAAATGCAATGACCACAAAACTCAGTGCGTTCATGCCAAATGGCGCATCAGTCAATAAGTCTGTAAAGAGACCTGTGGCAAATGCAAACCAAACACCGCACCATGTCGGCTGACAAAGTACCCAAAATAGCATGATCATCATCATGAATAATGGGCGCCAACCCGATAGGTCATAAGAAAGCGGATACACCATCAGCACGGATGCCAAAATGATGGAAAAGATAATCGGAAATAATGGGTCGCGCTCTGTATGACGACTAAGCTTAGCGAGTGACATGCGGTTGCTCCATCGCTAAAGAATCGGAAAATAGCACAACCACATGATGACCACCTGCCAATTGGGCAGCAGGATTGATATCAATTTGTGCGAATTCACCCGAATTGTGTCGGCTGACTTTTGACACAGTACCGACTAAATAACCCGCTGGAAAATGTGCCCCCAAACCTGAGCTATATACTTTTTCACCCACTTTAATGTTGGCGCTGGTTGGTACATATTCCATTTTTAAACGACCCAGATCACCTGTACCCGTTACGATGGCGCGCATACCGGTATGCTCCATACGTACTGATAAAGAATGTTCTTTGTCTGAAAGTAACATGACACGGCTACTATGTGGATAGACGTTAATAATCTGCCCCATGATGCCTTTGTCATCGAGTACGGTCTGCCCCACTTTTAACTGGCTGCTTGCACCACGGTTAATCACAATAATATGGCGCAATGGGTCGGCATCTGTACCGATCACTTCCGCAATTTCCATACGACCATCAATGATTAAAGGTGTATCAAGTAAACCGCGTAAACGGGTATTTTCAGCAGATAATTCAGAAAGTTTTTGTAAGCGGACTTGAGCCTGTAATAACTCAGCTTGCATCGCGGTATTTTCACGGCGCAATTGAGCTTCAGACTTGGTTTGTTGATTTAGCCATTCTCGCGATAACACTGGATAGCTTGCAAGGGCATATATTGGATTATATGCCGCATACAAGACGTCTCTTGCCGGTTGAATTACATGTGGCATGCGCCAGTCGAAGAACAGCACGACCAAGCATGTAATCACCGCAATGATAAATGAGCGAAAAGATGGCGGTTGTCTTGAAAACAGTTGCGTTTGCACCCGCCGAGTCCTTTTCTTAGCCTACAAATAACATGTCATGATTTGGGTTATCGAAAAATTCGAGAACCTTTCCACCACCACGTGTCACACAAGATAGAGGATCTTCTGCAACTACAACAGGAAGGCCTGTTTCTTTCGCTAGAAGCTTATCTAAGTTACGAAGTAATGCACCACCACCAGTCAACACAATACCGCGCTCTGCGATGTCAGAAGACAATTCAGGCGGTGTTTGTTCAAGTGCTGATTTCACTGCAGATACGATGTTTTGTAATGGATCAGAAATTGCTTGAGTTACTTCGTCCGACGTTACTGTAATGGCACGCGGAACACCTTCTGCAAGGTTTCGACCACGGACTTCGATTTCAAGTGCTTTCGCACCCTCATCTGGAAGCGCCATACCCACTTCTTTCTTAATGGTTTCTGCAGTGGTTTCACCAATCACACAGCCATGTGCTTTACGTACATAGTTAATGATTTGTTCATCAAACACATCACCACCAATACGTAGCGAATCTGCATAGACACAGCCTTGTAATGAAATGATCGCGATTTCAGTTGTACCACCACCGACATCGACAACCATCGAACCACATGCTTGCTCAACAGGCATACCTGCTCCAATTGCAGCAGCCATTGGCTCTTCAATTAAGCGAACTTCGCGTGCGCCAGCGTTATAAACCGCTTCGCGAATCGCACGACGTTCTACCAATGTTGATTTGCAAGGAACGCATACCACAACACGTGGCGCTGGTGGAAATAGACGTTTTTCGTGCACTTTGCCAATAAACTGATTCAACATAGTTTCAGTGACTTCAAAATCTGCAATCACACCATCTTTCATTGGGCGAATCGCAGAAATATTTGCAGGTGTACGACCTAGCATTTGTTTCGCGTCAAGACCTACTGCGGCAACGATTTTTTGTGAACCACTGTGGCGAATTGCCACCACCGTCGGTTCATTTAATATAATGCCTCGTCCTGGCGCATAAATAAGTGTATTTGCAGTGCCTAAATCAATGGCAAGATCCGGCGAAAACAAGCCAATTAGTCGTTTTAGAATCACGGGGACGTTCTCAGTTAAACTTTTATATGGACGCAAGGTGGCAACTTTAACTAAATGTGATGATTTGAACAAGTCAATCGCTTATTATAAGCCACTATATTTTGATTTTTTTTAATACTGATTAGGTAATGTTATGTCTACATCGGATGCACAGCATTCTGCAGATCTAAATGCACAAACAGTTTCAGGGATTGCACATCTCGCACGTTTATCGCTGAATGAGACGCAATCTGCTGAATATGCTCAAAGTTTAAATAAAATTTTAGGCATGATGGAAACCCTGAAAGGCATCAATACCGACGGTGTTGAACCGCTCAAAAGCCCATTCGACAATCCACAGCCTTTACGTGAAGACCGCGTATCTGAAAGCAATCATCGTGAAGAATATCAAGCAGTTGCTCCTGCGACTCAGGACGGTTTGTACCTTGTTCCTCGTGTGATTGAATAATTTTCATTCAGATAAACCATTTATTCAAATTAAACGTAAAGAAATATTTCTTATGACTGATTTACATCGCTTATCCATTCGTGAACTGTCTGAAGGTTTGGCTAGTGCTAAATTTTCTTCTCGCGAATTGACTGAACACTATTTAAAACGCATTGAAAAAATCGATGCACAAGTAAAATCGTATGTGACCGTTACAGCAGAACAAGCACTTGCACAAGCTGATGCGGCTGACGCGGCACTAAAAGCCGGTAATGCGACTCCATTGACGGGTGTGCCGATTGCACATAAAGACATTTTTTGTACCCAAGGTATTAAGACCACTGCTGGTTCTAAAATACTGGACAATTTTATCTCTCCTTACGACGCGACCGTTGTAGCGAAAGGTAAAGCTGCGGGCCTTGTCACTTTAGGTAAAGTGAACATGGACGAATTTGCCATGGGTTCAACTTCTGAGAACTCTTACTACGGCGCAACAGCTAACCCGTGGAATTTAAGTCATGTACCGGGTGGTTCATCAGGTGGTTCTGCTGCGGCAGTTGCTGCTGACCTTGCACCATTTGCTACAGGTACAGACACAGGCGGTTCTATTCGTCAGCCTGCATCTTTTTGTGGTTTAACTGGTCTTAAGCCAACATACGGCCGTGTATCTCGTTTCGGTATGATTGCCTATGCATCATCTTTAGACCAAGGCGGCCCAATGGCACGTTCGGCTGAAGACTGTGCTTATCTTATGAACGTGATGGCAGGTCATGATGCAAAAGATTCGACTTCGGTTGAAAAAGACGTCGACAACTACGTAGCAAACTTAAACGGTACTTCTGTAAAAGGTTTACGTATTGGTATTCCTAAGCAGTACTTTAATGTTGCTGGTTTAGATGCAGACGTAAAAGCACGCGTTGAAGAATCACTGAAAAAGTTAGAAGAAATGGGCGCAACTTTGGTTGAGATTGATCTCACCATGACTGATGCTTATGTTCCGACTTACTACCTGATTGCTCCTGCTGAAGCATCTTCAAACTTACAGCGTTTTGACGGCGTGCGTTATGGCTACCGCTGTGAAAACCCTGTGGACTTAATGGACTTGTACAAACGTTCACGTTCTGAAGGTTTTGGTGCAGAAGTTCAACGTCGTATCTTGATTGGTACATACGCGCTTTCTGCTGGTTATTACGATGCATACTACGTGAAAGCACAAAAAGTACGTCGTTTAATTCAACAAGATTTCTTAAAAGCATTTGAATCTGTAGACGTGATTGCTGCCCCTGCTGCACCAACAACGGCTTACAAGATTGGTGCAAACCTGTCTCCAGTTGAAATGTACTTGGGTGACATTTACACCATCGCGGTGAACTTGGCAGGTCTACCTGCAATTAACGCGCCTGTTGGTTTTGACAAAGACAACTTGCCTGTTGGCTTACAGCTGATTGGTAACTACTGGTCAGAATCTCAATTGTTGTCTGTGGTGCATCAGTACCAGCAAGCAACCGATTGGCATACAAAACGCGCTGCAATTGCTGAGGAGAACGTATAATGGCTAAAAACGCTGCGAAACCTAAATCTAACCTGATTGATGGTTGGGAAGTAGTGATTGGTATTGAGATTCACACTCAGCTTGCCACGAACACTAAAATTTTCTCAGGTTCTTCAACGACTTTTGGTCAAGACCCAAATACACAAGCCAGCCTTGTAGATTTGGCGATGCCGGGTGTATTGCCAGTATTGAACAAAGAAGTGGTTGATCTTGCGATTCGCTTTGGTTTGGGTATCGATGCTTACATCGACCAAGCATCTGTGTTTGCACGTAAAAACTATTTCTACCCTGACTCTCCAAAAGGCTATCAAATCAGCCAAATGGACAACCCGATTGTGGGCTTGGGTCATATTGACATTCAACTTGAAGATGGCACGGTTAAACGCATTGGCGTAACACGTGCGCACCTTGAGGAAGATGCAGGTAAATCAATCCATGACCAATTTGAAGGCATGTCAGGCATTGACTTAAACCGTGCAGGTACGCCTTTACTTGAAATCGTATCTGAACCAGATATGCGTTCAGTTGAAGAAGCGGTTGCTTATATTAAAGCGATTCACACGCTTGTGCGTTGGTTAGGCATTTCTGACGGTAACATGGCAGAAGGTTCGTTCCGTGCGGACTGTAACGTGTCACTGCGCCGTCCGGGTCAACCGTTTGGTACGCGTTGCGAGTTGAAAAACTTGAACTCATTCCGTTTCATTGAGCAAGCGATCAATGTTGAAATTGAACGTCAAATGGAAATCTTGGATTGGGATGGCACGATTGACCAAGAAACGCGTTTGTTCGACCCTGTGAAGATGGAAACGCGCTCTATGCGTTCTAAAGAAGAAGCGAACGATTACCGCTACTTCCCTGACCCTGACTTGTTGCCTGTAGTCATTGCAGATGCGCAAATTGAAGCGGCACGTGCTGCCCTGCCTGAGCTTCCTGCTGCACGTCGTGCTCGATTTGTAGCGGACTTTAGCGTAACTGAGTACGATGCTCATGTGCTTACACTGACGCGTGAAATGTCCGAGTTTTATGAAGATGTAGTGAAGGCTGCGGGCGGTGCTGCGCAAGGTAAAGTGTCTGCAAACTGGGTGATGGGTGAATTCTCTGGTGCTTTAAACAAAGCTGGCCTAGAGCTTCATGACTCTCCTGTATCGGCTCAAAAACTTGGTGGCATGATTGCACGTATTGTGGACAACACAATTAACGGTAAGATCGCGAAGCAAGTGTTCGGCTTTATGTGGGATGAAGGCAAAACTGCGGATGAAATTATTGCTGAGAAAGGCTTGAAACAGGAAACTGATACAGGCGCAATTGAAGCAATCATTAAAGATGTTCTTGCTGCGAACGAGAAGATGGTTGAAGAGTATAAATCTGGTAAAGAGAAAGCGTTCAACGGTCTTGTTGGTCAAGTGATGAAAGCGGCTAAGGGTAAAGCGAACCCTGCTCAAGTAAATGAATTGATGAAGAAATTGATTGGTTGATCTGATCTTTTTTATAAAGAAAACCCGCTTTAGAGCGGGTTTTTTATTCACCTAAATTTTAGATCATAAACTTACTAAAATATTTAAGGTAATCTTGCACAATTTATTTAATTTTTCGTTGATTTATACTTTGATTGAGAACTGTAATGCTTAAAAAAATCTTACTTTCTGTATCACTTCTAAGCTTTGTTCCTCTAACTTATGCCATGAGTCCTTTAACAAAACTTCCTCAACTTAATAATGAAATGACGATTAGCGTTTCTAGTGATTCTATCTCTAAATTTCGTTATGGTGCGATGCGAGATAAATCATTACCTAATGCTCAAGTTTTAATTGGACTTCCTCCAACTGTTGGTGGAACAATGGGTTTACCATTTGCCGAGGTCATCGGATTAACCATAGCACATAACAATGTGAGCAATTCTAAAACTGCTAATAGAGGGTTGTTCCTACAACAAAAAAAATTTGATCAACTTGTTACTGAAAAATTAAAAATAAAACTGATGACTTCTAACCCATCTTTTGTTTTTAATAATAATGAGAAAACAGATATTCAATTAATACCTTATGTTTTTGTTTCATCGGATAAAACTAAATTTTATATCGATTTCACCATTGCAATGGATATTAATAAAAAAACTCGAATGTATCGTTATAGAAGTGAACACTTTTCAGCTATAACTGAAATCGATGAAGATAGCTTTGATGAAGTGTCAACTTATGCATTTGATCGTATTTTTGATCTTCTATTTACTGATCTAAGCGGGATTCTTGATTTTTCACAGCAAGATTTAGAATTACAAGTTAGATGTGAAAAAATCTCAGGTAAAAAATGGGGAGTGATTAGCCCATTCAACGTTAACTTTAAATATATTAAAAATCCGGAAAATTTATGCATTGCCAACGTTAGAGATACATTGGGTGTGGAATTTATGGCTTATCCAATGGTTTATATTATTGAGGATAATAAGAACAAGCCAATCCACTAAAATGAGAAAAGTAAAAATCATTGCGAATCTCACTCCACTATAAAGTTTATAGTGAAAGTTCCCTCTCCTCTCAGGAGAGGGTTAGGGAGACGTCTTAAAATACAAATAAGAGGTAAATCATTTAATTTTCAAAATTTAATAATACAATCAATCAAACACTTCACACTAAAAACAACATGACCATTAAAAAAGTATCCTCCATCGCCAAACTCGAAGACTTAGGACGCATTCAACTATCTAAGTCCTTTTTTATGCGTGATTTCCTATATAGTGAAATCGCCAATTGGTACGGTGTACCCAACTTCCCCGACCATCCTGAAAAAGCCATCTACACAGGCACACAACTGTGCGAGCAACTACTCGAACCACTCCAAGAAAAATTTGGACGCATCACCATTCGCTCGGCTTATCGCTCTCCAAGCGTGAACCAACTCGGCAATGAAAAAGGACATAACTGCGCCAGCAATGAGAAAAACTTTGCAAGCCATATTGGGGACTATCCCGATGCAAAAGGTTATGGCGCAACGGCGTGTATTGTCATTCCATCATTTTTAGAACTGTATCAAAAAGACCAAGCCAATTGGCAACAGCTTGCCTATTGGATTCATAACAGTCTGAATTACAGCCACCTACAATTTTTCCCAAAACTGTGTGCATTCAATATTGGTTGGCATGAACAACCTGCTCGGGAAATTTATAGTTATATTCAACCCAAAGGCTATTTAATACGCGGTGAAGCAGTAAATGCGGAGTATGAAAAGTTTTATCCTGATCTAATTTAAAACTAAATGGCTAAATTAAAAACACATAAGCAAATGATTTAATTAAATTTATAAAGAATACGCTAAATTAGTTTTTTTGTTTAAATACGGTTCATAAATTATGAATTTCGGGAAATCAATTACTTTGCTTGCAAGCATGATTGCAATTACATTTTTATTTGCATGTACAAATTCTTCATCCACTTCAGACGACTCGTCAGTACAACACGCAACAGAAGAAGCATCTCAAGCAGCTGATTTAGCTAAACTGGAAACAACTCATTCAGACTCAACATCCGATCAATCAGTCGAGCAAGAAGAAATTCCTTTCAAAGTAAATTCACAGGAAGAATATAATAAAGAAACACACCACATTATTCAGTTGGTTCAAGATAAATTGTCAACCATCTATGAACAAGATGCTGATACTAAATATCGGATTATGTGTTTAGAACTACCAATGATGGCCTATAGCCTAAAATCATTTGCAGATGCTAACCCTGAATATAGCGACCCAAAAGTTAGTTTTGAGGCAGTCGTCACAAGTGTTGAAACTACACAACAAGATATTGTAGGTAGCTGCAATTAAACAAGGGATGTTCTTCCTAAACAAGAAGAACATCTCCGAAAAAATCACTTACGAATCTCACCCAACTTATTCCAAATATCCGGCGTCAAAAAAGTCATCACCAATTTATTTAAATCTACATAGTGCACCACGCCTTTCAGTTGGTCTTTCACTTCTGGCGTTTTTAAAATTTCTTCACCCGTAATACTGCCGAGTTCCTGAAAACTATCACCCACAGCCTGCATGCCTTCGGCCTGAATCACTGCTTTGGTCTGAGCTGAACATTGCTCAACCAATATACGTTGCAACACAGTGGCCAAGTTCTTATCTAACTGAGTTTTCTGCTCATCATTTACATTGCTGAATTTCTTCAAATCTGGGTGTGCAGACAAAGCTGCAAAAGTCCATTGCAATACGGCGGTTTTATCTGCTGCCGTGGTAGATTTAATCAGACAGTTACTCAGCTGATCCACTGTTGGCCCAGCCACCGCGACTTGTGTTGTTCCCATAATGGTAGCTGCCATCAAAAGAGAGCCACCAATTCGGGAGAATCTACGATTAAAACCAGTAAAAATATTGTGCAACATAACTCGAATTTCCATTCTGAACTGCTGTCTTTTTATCATAAATTACCGGGTGCGGCCTGTTATGGCTCTGTAAAAATAAAATCTCTTTTCAGCCTATCTCCCCCTGATGATTTTGTATACGGTTGATGGCTTCGACTAAAGAAAGCCACCTCATTCTTAAAACTGACATCTGATTATGTTATGGTAAATGAAAACAAAACTTTATATAAATCATATCCAAACAGAGGGAAAAATCATGGCTAAACAAATCTTGATGCTCGTTGGCGACTATGCTGAAGACTATGAAACGATGGTGCCATTCCAGTTTCTAACAGGTCTGGGCTATACAGTACACGCGGTCTGTCCGGATAAAAAAGCCGGTGACAGCATCGCTACAGCCATTCATGACTTTGAGGGCGAGCAAACCTATAGCGAAAAGCGTGGTCATAACTTTGCCATTAATTATGATTTTAATGCGGTCAATACTGAAAATTATGTAGGTCTGGTGATTCCGGGCGGACGTGCACCTGAATACTTACGCATGAATGCACGTGTTGTCGAGATTGTGTGTGAGTTTGATGCTGTTCAAAAACCGATTGCAGCCGTATGTCACGGCGCTCAGCTGCTTGCCGCGGCCGATGTGCTTAAAGGTAAAACCTGTTCTGCCTACCCTGCATGTGCTGCGGAAGTGAAACTGGCAGGCGGTAATTATGCCGATATTGCAGTTACAGATGCTGTCACCGACGGACACTTAGTTACTGCCCCAGCATGGCCGGCACATCCAGCATGGATGGCACAATTTGTGAAAGCATTAGGTGCAACGATTACAATCTAAATGGTTGTTATATTTAAGAACCACTTACTACGAGTTTGAGTATTCTCAGAGCAAAATCATTCCAGTTTGAAATTTAAAAAGTCTCGAGCCTTCGAGACTTTTTTGATATTTATGATATATCAATAATTAAAGCGAGATAGATTGTTCAAAAATCTACGAATACAATGCCTGTCTATATAGCAGTTCCTCGAGATATCCATTACTCATCGAAATAATAATTGAGCTAGAAAAACAGGCTTGATCATTCAAACTCAAGAACATTATTTCCCACGCATTGAACCCAACTTATTCCATAGCTCTGGTGTTAAAAATGTAGTCACTAATTTGTTTAAATCGATATAGCGCACTACGCCTTTGAGTTGATCTTTCACTTCAGGTGTTTTTAAAATTTCCTCACCCGTAATACTTCCAAGTTCCTGAAAACTTTCTCCAACTGTTTGTAAGCCTTCAGCTTGTACAACCGCTTTGGTTTGACTCGAGCACTGTTCCACCAATATCCGTTGCAGTACGGTCGCTAAGTTTTTATCTAAGGCTTCTTTTTGCGCTGCACTAACATTGCTATAAGCTTTTAAGTCAGGATGTGAAGATAGCGCGACGAACGTCCATTGCAGCACCGCTGTTTTATCCGTTGCTGTCGTCGATTTAACTAAACATTGACTGAGCTGATCTACTGCTGGCCCCGCCATTGTCATTTGCGAAGCACCAAATAAAGCGGTTGTAAGTAATGCAGCTTGTGAGATTTTTTCGTGCAGCGACCTAGCGCTGACATTTGTAATTTATACATCGTATCTTCCAACATGAATTTGTCCCTGTTGTATCACATGAAGCAGACCATCACCTGTTAGAACTGTGTAAAACGAAACTGTATCTTCATTCACATTATTGGTTAAAGGTCATACAGCAATGGATGAGTCGTAGGTTGACGATTCCAATACCAATAAAAATAACCATTGGTATCCAGTAGGCTATGCGTGGTTAAGGTTGTTTTCGCGCTTTCGCCTCGCCAACAGGCAAGTGCTGCACTACGATTATTATGTAAATCAATATATTCAGGATTTGATTGCTTAGGATTGGCAGGAATATAAAGTGCATCACTAGGTTTCACCCATAAATCCGCTAAATATATTTTGCCTAAATTGGGGAAATACCGGCCTACAGATATAACCAGTGGCAACTGATCTTGATCGCTGGATGTGAAAATGTGTGGAAAGTCATGGTGTTCTAAATCTGTGATAACAAATGGCGTTAAAGACTTAGCGCCGTTTTTATTTGATGTTGCATTTTGATAAGGCAAATAATGCCCTGCCATCATTCCATATTCATAGTGAATTTCAGACAAAATTTTCTTCTCTGAAAGTATTTCAATGGCCTCACCTGCATGGACAAGTGTCATGCCAAAAGCAGCCGCAGTTTCTTTTGTGGCAATCAAAGGTTTAAATTCGAAATGCTGTCCTGCAAACTCAAGTTCTGTTTGTTCACCCCATACTGTGTAACGCGTTGCTATTTCAGATGGAACCTCATACACATTCCCCTTGCTGAAATGTGCACTGGTTTTTGATTCAACAATTAGTTGGGTGTGTGCGTCCAATGTCTTCACATAACGTGCTTGACCTTGATCATTAAAATAAAATGGTGTCTCTGAAATATTGACAGTGATTTCTGCTAATTCGCTATCAAACAAAGGCGCATCAAAATAGACATCTTTTACCGTGCTCATATTTTTCCTTATTATTATTTAATTTTTTGCTTTTGAAATATTTAAGCAGGATAAAAGTATTTCCCCAAAAACTTTTCTCCTGCATGAACTTATTTCATATTGTTCAACATATTTTTTGCACCAGCGTGGTTATAGTTCATCGCTAAATTTTGCAAAATCCCTTTAGCTCGCGCTTTAGCATTCGGGTAACTTTTACTATAGGCAGATACCGAGGTTAAGCAGCGTGCTACTAGCATCCCTGACTCGGCATAGGCTCTATTGGCATTCGCACCATTTAATTTACCGTAGCTGTAAGCACGCTGAGCGTTATTACAAGCCGCGACTTGGTTTTTTCCGGCATTTAGGTCACGTCGTGCATTTACATACAGGCGCATCTGTAATTGTTGCGGTGTTTCAGCAACAGCTTTAGGTTGAGGTTTTTGCTCAGGTTCTACAGCTTTTTTTTCTTTTTTTGGCTCGGGTTCTTTTTTATTTTCTAGCTCTTTTTTGGTATTTTTAGCAGCCGATGACTTGGTTCTATTAGTTTCAGATTTTTTTGAAGTATTTTCATTGGCTACTCCATACATTTTTCGGCGCTCTTCTGGACCTATAATTTTGGTTTGTAAACTAACCAAGCGTGTTTCAGCATGGTCAGCTTTACGTTCCGCAGTCGGTTCAATTGAAACCATCCACTTTTGACCATCGGCTTGGGTACATTGATATGCGCCGATACCCTGTTTCACACTGCTATAAGTCGCAAGTAACTTTTTACTCCAAGTGTTTTTCACTTGACTAAAGTTACTGGTATTAAGCTGTGTAAAACGTCCATCTTTTGCTTGACAGTAAGCACTCATGTACTGCTTGGGCGTTAATGATTCAGGTGCGCTATTTTTCTTTTGCGGCCCCCAATCGTATACATATTCACGTGCACGACCGTTATTATCATTTAGATTTTTTTGATCGATCATTCTTGTGGTGATGAATAATTTTTTAATGATATTGGATTTAGTCCTTGCATGGTTGCACAGCCTTGCAGTGCGAGTCCCATACTCCCCACCCATAAAAATGCCTTTAAATTCACAGCAAAAAATCTCAAAAAATTTACTATTAAAAAATAGCGTAATTCAACTTTATTCTCAAATTTATAACTTTGATTTAATTCATTATTTTTATAAATTTAATCACTTATATTGTGTAGTTTTGAGATATAAATAAAGGTTGTATGATTTATTTTGATGAGTTTCACATTTTATTTTGATCTAGTGGTGTTTATGAAGGAAATAAAAAAAGAGCCTCCGAGGAGGCTCTTTTTTATTTACAAACTGATTTTACTTGAAAATAAGTTGCTGATTTTGGATTAAATCATCCAAAGTCATTGTACTTGGCTGATTAGTTAAAACCAACAAAGGTGTTGTTTCAAAAGTATTACCCGTACCATCTTTATCAATACTTATTATTGCCACCTTATTATTAGCATCATAAAGTACAGATACATACTGACTGATATTCGCCGATGTTACATTTTGGTTAGCTAACAAACTAGATACATCTATTTTATCAGCCTGCTGATCAGTGGTTACATTTCCAAAATGGAAATCTTCCCATGTATCCATACCATTTCCACCAGTTTTATCTGCATTATTTAACAATGTATATATTGCAGTATCTGAACCAGAACCACCGTAGAGCTGATCATTTCCACCATTACCCTGAAGTGTGTCGTTACCATCACCACCTCGAATAATGTCGCCAGCAGCTCCCCCCTTCAACGTATCATCACCGTCAAAACCATACAGACGCTGATTAGTCAATACTCCAGACTTGTCAATAATATCACCAGAAGATGAACCATAATTGATAAAGGTATTCCCTCCATCCAACAATCCTGGCAACACACCCAAACTCACCAGCTGGGCTTGATTCGCCGTTCCAGTTAACCCATTTGAATCTGTTGCACTAATTGATAATGATCCTAGCACTGATAAATCAAGAAGTGTTCCCAATCCTCCACTTTGGATCTGTACTGCTGCCAAGAATTCATTCAACACATCATTACTGATCGTACCGCCAGATGCTGACTCAATGACTAGGTTTGCAGTTGCATTAATCCCGACGAAGTATTTGTACTTCCAGTACTGATTTTAAGACCTAGCTCTTCTAACAAAGCTGAACCGTTAGGACCATTAGCTGCATCAGCCACAGGAATAGGAAATGATCCACCAGTTGTTGTAGCAGCATAACTGTCTCCACCCCATACAAATTTTAGAGTGCTTAACAGTGTTACCCCATTACTCGTACTAAGTGTTAACTTCGTAATATTATTATTAGCATCGGCTGCTAATAACGGTTGCTGATCAAGTACAATTAATCCTGCAATATCTGCGCCAATCAATCCTAATAAGCTTGAATCTTTGAGCGCAACTACAGGGGCAACATTAACTGTTTGCTGAGCATTTACCGTAATTGCAAAGCTATTTGAAAGTTCACTCTCGTTATCAGCTTGATCTGCTGCTTTTGCCTGAATTGAGTGTGAACCAATTGCCAACGGTGTTGACAACGTATATACCCAAGTTCCATCTGCATTTGCAGTAACCGTCCCATCTGCTGTTGCACCTCCGTCAACATAGACAGAAACAACACTACCCGCTTCAGCCGTTCCATACAATGTTGGAGTCGAATCATCTGTTGTAGCGCCTGAGTTAATCAATCCTGTTGTAGCCCCTACATCATCATAACCGATTGTAATTACTGGTGCGGCTGGTACCAATTGATCTTCC
>NZ_LQXP01000032.1:0-43625 GCF_003268405.1 Acinetobacter sp. CFCC 11171
TCATGAGATGCCTGTGTATCGCTTGAACTGAGGATCAGAAAGCTTGTTTGAATCGATGTATTTCATCCGCAGATTATGCACGAATGCTAAGAAATCCGGAGTGCAAATATTAACCAAAAAGAAGATCGTTTTTTGATTTATGAAAGAGATCTAATAGATACCTCTTTCAAACATAAAAAATTAAATTTAATTTATAAAAGCTACTAAGTAAATTAAATTTCTAAAAAGACTTTAATATCTTCTGCGGACTCTGTGTAAAAAATTTCAGTGTAGCCTTCTTTATTTGTTCTACCTTTTTTTGTTCGCCCATTTTTAAACTTTGCCAGATAACCTACATTTTTATATGGCTGACCATTATCATCAGTAAATTTAAATTGTGCATTATATCTTGAACTATCAGGCATGAATGGGAAGTTAGAAATATCAACTCTCTCCCCTCCCACAAACTTATGCTGCCCTGCCTTCACTTCAAACTTACCGCTAGTTGTCGGTAATACACCCGCACTACTAATTTCAATCTGGCTACCACCAGCAGTTAGCACGATTTTTTTGCTCGCTTTAATTTCGACTGTATCTTCAGTGGAAATAATTTGAATACCCTTTCGTGCAATCAGATCCGCCCCATCTCCTTGCGCTTGGATTTCAACTTTGCCTTTACCAGCATAAGCTCTTAAGCCTTCTTGTGCTGCAAATAGACTGATCTTGTTTTGTGCATGGGCAATCAAGGATTTTTGGCTACTGAGGTTGATGCTATCGCCTGCACTTTGGCTGATCTGCCCATCCGCTGAAAGATGAATATCTTCCTGACTACTCACAGCAATGGAGTTTGGTGCAGATAAAATCATTAAGGCTTGTTTAAAGGCATCAGCTTTTTCTTTACTGCCTTTTTCGATTTGGCCAAGGAAGTTTTTCAGATTATCTAAGACTTCAAGCGGGTCAGTTTGCTGGTTTTTCGCCACTTCACTTAAGGCTTTACTGCTGTTTAAGTTGGCTTCGATTTGATCTTTTGCAGCTTGTGCGTCGAGGTGCATTGCTGCTGCTTGTTGTTGTGGGTGTGTGCTGACAAGTAGCCCTTGTCCTGCTCGTACTGCGCCCCATTGGTCGGTTCTCAGTTCAAAGCCTTCCCCTCGTCCTGCACTTGCTGCGGTTTTTTTGGGATGACTGAGGTTACCGAGGTTGAGCTGGGTGGCACCATGGGTACTTTGTAATTGTGTCGAAATTTGTCCTGTGGTGTCATCAAAGCGCAGTTGTCCAAAGCCTTCCCCTTGTACTTCCTTACTTTTTATTCCAGCCAATTTTTTGGTGTCTGGCAGTTTGCCTTTACTATCAAATTGGGTTGGACTGCGCTGTGCTTCATGGATGCGCCCCACCACAAATGGTCGGTCGATATTGCCGTCAAAGAAATCGATGACCACGATTTCATTAATGCGCGGTAAGAAGCGTGCGCCATAGCCTTCACCTGCCCATGGAGTCAGTACATCGACCCATGCAGAATCCATATCATTGTCATTACTGCCTGCACCACCATCATGGCTGTGGTCATCACCACGGGTAAATAAGAAGCGGACTTTGATACGCCCCCATTCATCGACATGTATTTCTTCACCACTTGGCCCGACAACTTTAGCCCGTTGCGGATGCGTGCTTGGACGGTGTTCGAGTGGGTTATATTCAGGAACCGTCGCAATATTGCGGCGTTGCAATGTGAGCTGATTGGCCTGACGCTCGGCCTGTTCATGGATCGGTTTAATGTTCCACTGGCTTTGTTCAATCAGTTGATTGACCTGTTCAATGAGATCTTTGGGTAAGTTATTTTGGTTATAGAATTTCTTTTCTGTGATTAAAAATTGTTTGTCTGCACCACTGTGTTGATCAATTTCTGGGTGTTCATTCAATTCAAACCAATAACCCACTTGTGTATCACGCACGGTCGATTGTGCATTGAATTTTTTAGATTGCAGCTCGTGGTAGCGCGTTAGGTTTTGATTCAGTTTTTCAATTTGGCTATTGGATGAAGCGGTAGCTTGGTCTTCGCCTTTTAAGTCTTGCATCCATGCAGGGCTGATATGCCATGCTTGTTCCAAACTTAAGCTGGCATTGTCTTGGCTTTGGCTATGCTGATGTTTGCTTTGAACTGAACCTGCGCCTTCTTCTTGACTAAGTCCATCGGCTTGCCAGCGCTGCACATGGACCGCAGTCGGTTGAATGCTACGCTCACCGATCAAGCTGGTGATGCTGTCTTGTTTTTCTGTGGCGCTAGAGCGATGAAAGCGGATACTACGACGGCTGAGTGCTTGATATTGGCTATTGTCATCAATCAGGCGGAGTTTTTGTTTTTCAATTGGCGCTGAGGAATGTGACACTTTCAGCTGTGCTTCATCGATGAGCCAATTGATACCCTCACTGCGCCAAAGTCGCGTTAAAAAGTCATAATCGCTTTCATTCGACTGCATGATGAAGGGCCGAACATCATAGTTCTGACTTAAACCGCTTAAATCAAGCATTAGACTGGCAGCAAAGAGCGGACTTTTGCTTTGCCATTCTTTAAAAAGAGTCTCACTGACATCACGCACCGATTTGTTCATAAACACACGGCTGTTGCGGCGCTTATGCCACAGCGATGTTGCATCTTCTAAAGTGAGTTTATACAGCGTGAGTGAACCGTCACTCTGCCCTTGGGTGGCTTCGGTAATAATACCCGTGGTGCGGAAGAGTTCGCCCTGATCGGTTACTTGATCAACGGCAACTTGTGCGCCAATAAATTGTTTTAGCGGAATAAGGGCATTAGTAGATAGGCAAATCAAAGTCGCTTGCACGCCTTGGTTTAAGACATGCTCCCCATCAATACGTTGAATAAAAAGCTCATCATTCAACGCAGGGTTGGAAAATTGCACATGAATGGCACGTTTTTGGGCGGATAAGCCTAATTTTTCAAGTATAAGAGCAATCGAATTTAACATTTTAAAAGTCTGTTTTTTAAACTTTGTATAATTATGCTGCGAATGATATAGGCTAGCCATCAGACTTGACCAGCCTATTTTATTAATAAAAATGTAACATCTTAATAATTATTATTTTTTACAATCTCTTAAATTAACCTTTCTGAACCAAATAATGAAATTCTTTATTTCCATTTTCATCAAGACGTTCTTCTTGAAGCAAAAGCTCATGACCTAAATGCATACAAAATTTCGGAATATCCCAAGAGGTCGAATTATCTGTTGCAAAAACCTCAACAATATCGCCCGATTTTGATTTACGAATGGCTTGATGCAACATCATCACAGGCTCAGGGCAACGTAAGCCACGGGTGTTTAATTGAATTGATGGGGATACAGAAGGCTCAGACATTAGAAAACTCAGTATTAAAATCTAGGGCTATTTTAGCATAATCCTGACGACCGAATGTTAGCTTGAAAAATGCAAACGATAGCGTCTTAAAATGACTTGATCGCTCATCATCTAGATCAACATTAACAATAGACAACTGTATTTTCTACGGTATGATAAAATCATCATTTATTAGATATTAAGAGTCTTTAGGAAAGATCATGCAAGAGGAATCCGGCCCGTCGTGGGGCATGCGCGGCTTACGTAAATGGCTGGGCACTGCACCAGAAACCCGTGACGAACTGTTGAAATTAGTACAAGATTCACGTCGCTTCTTAGAACCCGATACAGTTGCCATGCTCGAAGGGGTACTCGACTTACCTGCAACTAAAATCCGCGAGGTCATGACCCCCCGTACTGCGATGATCAGCTTACAAGAAGATGATGAGCTATTAGATATTTTGCATGTACTTGTTGAATCTGCACACTCACGTTTCCCAGTCTTTTCCTCAGACCAGCCAGACAATGTTGTCGGTATTTTGTTGGCCAAAGATTTGTTGCCATTTTTGACAGAACCGACCACCAAAGTCGATATTCGTGCATTAATGCGTCAACCCTTATTTGTACCCGAGAGCGCGCGTTCTGACCAAGTTTTACGTATGTTGAAAAATACCCAAACCCATATCGCTGTAGTGATTGATGAATATGGCACAACTTCAGGCTTAGTCACTTTAGAGGACATTCTTGAAGAAATTGTGGGTGAAATTGAAGACGAACACGACAAAGTCGATGAAGAAGCTCAATTTATCATTCCAGATGAAGATCCACTAAGTGCAAATACATGGTTGGTTCAAGCACTTACACCAATTGAACACTTTAACAATCTTTTAGATGCTGATTTTTCAGATGATGAAGTAGAAACTGTGGGCGGCTTACTGCTACAAGAAATGGGCTTGGTCAGTGATTTACAAGGTCAAGTGATTGAACTTGAAAACTGGGAGTTTACCATTTTGGAGGCAGATGCACGTACCATTCATCTGATCCGAGCTGTCCATAAATGAGAACCTACTTTGATAAGCTGCTAAACCACTCACAACAAAAAAAACAGCTACCTTTCATCTATCCTTTGCTGATTGCATTATTTTCAGGTGCCATCTTCAGCTTCTCGCTGGCACCTTATCATTATTGGTGGTTGGCAATTTTATCTCCAGCCCTGTTGTATGCCTGCCTAAGTCAACGTGCACCTAAACAATCGTTTTTCATTGGTCTAGCTTATGGCTTCGGCTTATGGTTTGTCGGGGCTTTTTGGCTATATACCTCAATCCATGTCTATGGTGATACCAATTCAGCACTCAGTGTTTTGATGATTGCCATTATGGCGATTGTGATGGGGCTGTTTACCGCAGTTCAGAGTTGGCTCTACCGCCACTTCTTTCCAGAAACACCACTGACCTTTGCGCCACTGTGGGTGTTTTTCGAGTGGAGTAAAACTTGGGTCTTTACCGGTTTTCCATGGCTGTTTGCAGGTTATGCCTTTACTGAACGATTTCTCGATGGCTATGCGCCATTATTCGGGATCTTTGGGGTATCTTTTGCGGTCATTGTATTGGCCTGTGCATTGGTTGAAATCCTGCGTAAACGCATCTTCTGGATTGTTCCCTCTGCCCTTGTTTTGCTCGGTGCATGGGGTGCAGGGCAAGTGCAATTTGTTCAGCCTAAAAATGAAAAACCGCTGAGTGTTTCCTTAATTCAAGGCAATATTCCACAAGATTTAAAATGGTTAACAGAATACCAAGCTCAAACCTTAATGAAATATGCGTCATTAAGTCGGACCGAATGGGGGCGTGATGTCATTGTTTGGCCGGAATCCTCCATTCCTATGTTCCAAACCGATATTGAGCCGTTTCTGGATGCGATGAAAGTCCAAGCCAATAAAACAGGGACGGCTTGGGTGACAGGTATTCCCTATTGGGATTTAGCGGAATCACAGCAAAACCAACACCCTATGTATTACAACACCATCATGGCAACTGGTGATGAATCTTCTGGTCTATACAAGAAGCAACGTCTAGTCCCCTTTGGTGAATACATTCCGCTTTCAGGGATGTTAAGTTGGGTACTACCTGCCCTACAAAATGACCCGTCGATGAGTGGCTTTTCACGTGGCGCAAACAACCAAAAGCCTTTGAATGTTAAAGGTCATGATTTAGGCGCAGCGATTTGCTATGAAGTGGCTTATCCCAACTTAACCCGTCGTAATGCCAGTCAAAGTGACTACCTAGTGACTATTTCCAATGATGCATGGTTTACTGGAACAGCGAGCCCACATCAGCACCTACAAATGGTTCAAATGCGTGCCAAAGAAAATGGCCGTTGGTTTATCCGTGCAACCAATACCGGCATTACCGCCTTTATTGATCATAATGGTCACATTGTGAAACAAGCACCGATGGATAAAGATGCGGTACTTCGTGGTGATTTACCTGCCATGCAAGGCGAGACACTTTACACACGCTTAAGTGATTGGCCTGTGTTGATTTTCTCATTCTTGTTATTGGTTCTCGGTTGGATTTATCGCCCGCGTAAAGTTGATATTTCTTTTAAATCACGCCGTTAATTCCGCTACAAAAGATCAAAAAAACCGAGCCAAAACTCGGTTTTTTATTGATAAACTTTCAGGGTGCCAGTTCACCCTACTTTTTCAAAGTAACTTGGTGCCTAGGGGAATCTCTGCATCAGGCACACAAAGAGCAACATGCCCCTCTGCATTATGAAAACCTGTGACCAAACACTCTGACTGGATCGGACCAATTTGTTTTTTTGGAAAATTTACGACGGCAACGACCAATTTTCCCACTAGATTTTCCGGCTGATATAGCTGTGTAATTTGTGCACTGGACTTTTTAATGCCCAGTTCCTCTCCAAAATCCACATGAAGAATGTACGCGGGTTTACGTGCTTGCTCAAAGACTTCAGCCTGCACAATTTTCCCCACACGTAATTCAACTTTCAAAAAATCTTGCCAATCGATCTGTTGCATTTTTCCCTCTTTCTTTTCTTTGTTGTACTTCATCCAACTATCTAAGATCTGATATCTAAAGATTATAAAAATTTCATTCAGGCTGACCATATGTGAAACAGACATTCGATGCGTCAAAACGGACAAAGCAAGGTTATGTTAGAGCGCGTACCATGTAGAAGTATGCACTGATGTACGCTACGAACTGTTCATTAACACGAGACATAAAAAAACTGGAGCAAGCTCCAGTTTTGAAGGTTTAATTTTGGGGTTATAACTGCGTAACTAAATAGGAAAGCATGGCAGCTAAAGACACCATTGGAATATATCGATAAAGACGAACAACCATTTGTTCGATGGCAGATGCATGTTCTTGTTTTAAATTTGCCACAGTCGCTTTTAATGCAGACCAAAAACTTAAAGCCAGTAATGAACTCATTAAGCTCATGGCAAAGAAGCCCACCATAATTTGGCTACTGCCCTCAGTGCTTTGCCATAAATACACAATGCCTTGACTGATCGGCAGAATACTTAAAATCAAAAGAACAGATTTCAGCATAGACCAATGAAATTGGTTAATTTCATCCGTTAATAATAATGCTTTCATACTATCCTCCATGGCTAAAAAAGTACCATAAAAGATATTATGCGCGGTTTTATTTAAATGAAAAGCCTATATTTATTCATATTTTGCGATTATTGTAATCAATAAAATTGGGAATAATTCTTATTATAAATATCACATATTTCATATTATGTTATTTAAAGTAAATTCAACAACTTAATATTAATTTTATAATTAAGATTTATTATCACTTCACTCAATATTGAAACATCCTATTAAGTGAAGTGATTAATTCCATTAAAACTGAATTTATAATTATTCTCAGTTAGTGTTTATAGTAAATATCGGCATCATTTTCTTCACCGCCAGACTGACCATCCGCACCAAATGAATAAAGATCATAAGGACGGCCTTCAGAACCAGGAATCACATATTGGATGTCATTGTCCCAACTGTCTTTTGGATAGCCACCTTTGATATAGCCACCCGGCAACCAGTTTTTAGCAGACTCAGGTTTAGTGACCAAAGCATTTAATCCACCGTCTTGCATTGAAGGGAATTTACCATTGTCCATTTTGTATTGATCTAATGAGCCAGCGACACTTTTTAAAGTAATCGCTGTGGTATCAACTTTGGCTTTTTCACCACGGCCCATCACGTTCGGTACAATCAGCGCAGCCAAAACACCTAAAATGACAATGACCACCATCACTTCAATTAAAGTAAAACCTTGTTGCTTCATATTTTTTGTCTTCACTTGCATGTTACAAATCTCTGTTCACATCATTGTTCGAATGTCTTAAATCATATTATTCATATTCACGATTGGCAGCATCACAGCAATCACGATCACCAGTACAATGCTCGCCATAAATACCAACATCAGCGGTTCAAGCAACGCCAATAAAGTTGAAATTAAAGTCGTCACTTCTCGGTCTTGCATCGTCGACGCACGTTCTAGCATCCGGTCTAATTCGCCTGAACTTTCACCACTTTTGATCATTTGTACCATCATCGGTGGGAAATAACCACTTCGCTCAAGCTGTGTTGCTAAATTACCACCTTCTGTTACTTTTTCTGCCGCAAGGTTGACCGAATCTCGAATCACCCAATTATTACTGACCGCTGCGCCAATTTTTAAAGCATCGACCAATGGCACGCCAGACTTGGTTAAAATCGACAAGGTACTGGCAAAACGAGCGGCATTAATGCCTTTAGACAGTTTGGAAAATAACGGTAATTTCAAGGTCAATCGGTCAAAGGTATAATGTCCCGCCGCTGTTCTGAGGAATCGAACCAAGAGAAAAATCGAGACTACGCTACCGACCAATAAAAATGGCCAGGCCATTCGAATAAAATCACTGGCTTTCATTAAAGCAATCGTTATCCACGGCAAGGCATCTTTGCTTTGGTCAAAGGTTTTGACAATATCTGGGACCACATAGGTCATGAGTCCCATCACAATACCGAAAGACATTAACATCAGGATGATGGGATAAATCATCGCACCCTGCACTTTTTTTTGCATGGCGAAGCGGTTTTCGGTGTAATCGGCAAGTTGGTCGAGAATGAGATCAAGATGACCTGAACGCTCACCTGCTGCAATCGTGGCAATATACAGTTCAGGAAAGCGTCCCGCTTGTTGTAGTGCGTTGGCTAAAGAATGCCCTTCCAAAACTTTAGAACGCACCGACATCAACAGGTTTTGCACATGGGCTTTTTCGTTTTGTTTTCCCACAGCACGAATCGCTTCTTCTAATGGAATCGCAGCGGCAACCAAAACTGAAAGTTGGCGAGTCAATAAAGCCAAGTCATAGGCATTCAGCCCTTTTTGAAACAAGCGCTGCTGCGCGTGTTTGTCTTTTTGCTCTATCGGATCGACAGCAACTGGAATAAGTGACTGATCTCTGAGCTGTTGACGAATTTGACGCGCAGAATCACCCTCAAGTACACCCTTCTGCTGCTTCCCTGAAGCGTCTATGGCAGTAAACTGATATGCAGGCATTGTAATGCTCTAATTTTCCAAAATTTCTATCAGCGCAGTTGCGTCTGACCATCAAAATCATTCATATTCTTAGATATAAAATATGAGCTCACTCTAACACAACTCCTTTACGATCACGACGAAATTTAATCAGGAACTTATCCACGTTTTATGGCAAATTCAGCGAGCATTGCAACACCTATTTACCGCGTTCGAGTCGCCGTTCCGGTATATTTATACGACTGCTTCGATTACAGCTTAAACCAAGAGCAATACCAACAAGCTGAAGTAGGTGCACGCGTTGCTGTATCTTTTGGTCGGCAAAATTTGACCGGTATCATCGTGGAAAAAATTGCTCCCGATGCACCACTCGATTCAAGCTTTAAACTCAAGGCCATTACCGAACTTCTTGATGATCGTGCCATTTTAGATGAGAAAGTTTTAAATTTATTGACATGGTCTGCACAGTATTACCAATTTCCGATTGGTGAAGTGATGCAAAGTGCCCTTCCGACGCTGTTACGCCAAGGAAAGCCCTATAATTTACTGGCACGGACATGGAATCTGATCGACCATAATGCTGAAGCCAAAATTAAACGTTCAGAGCGTCAGCAAGAAGCGTATAAAATACTAAAATTACATCCTACAGGCACAGGTGAAAATCTTTTAAATTTGTCAGGTGTGGAAACAGCAACACTCAAAGCCTTAGAGAAAAAAGGCATCTGCGAATGTGTGTTAGCAGAACAAGACTTTAGCCCGATGCCGATGAGCATGGCGCAAATGCCTCTTACGGCAAACCCTGACCAAAAAAAAGCGATCGATAGCGTATTAAAAGCACGTAAAAAATATCAGGCCTTCCTGCTCGATGGCTTAACTGGCAGTGGTAAAACTGAAGTCTATTTACAAATCATGCAAGAGGTTCTCAAGCATGGCAAACAGGTCTTGGTTTTAGTTCCTGAGATTGGGCTCACCCCACAGACCATCAGCCGTTTCCAATCACGTTTTCATTGCAATATTGCCCTATTACATTCGGGGTTAAACGATTCAAAACGTATGCAAGCTTGGCAAGCTGCGCAAACGGGCAAGGCTTCAATTATCTTAGGCACACGTTCTGCGATTTATACGCCACTGCCTAATCTAGGTTTAATTGTGATTGATGAAGAGCATGATCTGTCCTTTAAACAACAAGAAGGCTTTCGCTATCACGCTCGGGATGTCGCACTTTACCGTGGGCATCTGGAACAATGCCCTGTAATTTTAGGTTCTGCCACGCCTAGTATCGAGTGCTATGCACTGGCGAAACAAGGCAAAATGACCGTACTGGAATTGAACCAACGTGCGGGCACCGCGGTCATGCCGAAAATGCACATCCTTGATTTAAAAGTGGCACAGAAACAGCATGGAATTAGCCAATTATTAATTGGTGAAATCCGTAAGCGCCTAGAAAAAAAAGAACAGGTGTTAGTGTTCTTAAACCGTCGAGGATATGCCCCAGTTTTAATTTGTGAAAGCTGTGCATGGCAGGCCAAATGTCCGCACTGTGATGCCAATTTCACGGTTCATCGCACACCTTATCAACATTTACATTGTCATCACTGCGGCACCATTCACCGTATGCCAGAGCATTGCCCGCAGTGTAATCACCAAGAACTGAAGTCCGTGGGCATGGGCACAGCGAAGGTTGAAGAAAGCCTGAATGAGCTATTTCCGCAGCATGACGTTATACGCGTCGATCGTGATTCCACCAGTCGCGTCGGCAGCTGGCAAAAAATCTATGACAAGATTCAAAAAAGTGAGCCTGCTATTTTGCTTGGTACGCAAATGCTGGCCAAAGGTCATCATTTCCCTTACGTCACCTTGGTGGCGATTTTAGATATCGATTCAGGTCTGCTGAGTGTGGACTTCCGTGCCATTGAACGTACCGCTCAACTCATTGTGCAAGTCACAGGGCGTGCCGGCCGTGGCGAACGTAAAGGCGATGTGTTTTTACAAACCCTAAGACCCGACCATCCGCTTTTGAATATCTTGGTCAATGAGGACTATCGAAAATTTGCCAAAGAAACCATGAAAGAACGGGAAATGGCACAAATGCCACCGTTTCGCTATGCCGCATTGGTACGCTGTGAGTCAAAAAACCAAGAACTCAATACTGAATTTTTACAGCAACATGCCCAATTGCTGCGTCAGGACTCTGCTGGAATTATTGATATTTGGGGGCCGATTCCTGCCCCGATGGAGCGCAAAGCAGGGCGTTACCAATCCCACATGGTTTTACTGTCTACAGATCGTGCGCGCTTACATTATTATCTGCGTTATTGGTGGCAAAACATCTTGCATAACAAGCCATCAAATATGAAATTGAGCCTCGATATAGACCCACAGGAACTCAGTTAAACGCGTACAATTCAGTCTGAAAATATCAGTCATACTGAATTGCAACTTTCGACCAAAAACACAACTCTAGGACGAGTAAATGTCACTACTGTTACAGATCACAATTTTCCTTGGCGCATCCTTATTGCTTGTCCCTTTGCTCAAGCGCTTTGGTATTGCAACGGTATTGGGATATCTGTTCACTGGTATTTTGCTCGGCCCCGATGTCTTTAACATTGCCAGTGATCCCCAAGCGATCCAAGATCTCGCTGAGTTTGGCGTGATCTTACTGATGTTCCTGATCGGCCTCGAACTGCGTCCACAGCGTCTATGGAGTATGCGTAGTTCTATTTTCGGCATGGGGAGTTTACAAGTCGGTCTGACCGGTCTTGTTTTAGCGCTAGGCAGTTTTTTTGCCTTACAACAAGGCATTGCAGCCAGTATCGTTATCGGTTTCGCTCTCGCTCTTTCTTCTACTGCCTTTGTCTTGCAGATGCTGAGTGAGAAGCAGCAATTAAACACAACCTATGGGCAACAATCCTTTTCGATTTTGCTGTTTCAAGATATGGCCGCGATTCCCCTGATTGCAGTCATCCCCCTGCTCGCAGGGACAGAATCATCACATCACGGAATCGCCTATTTCGCTGCAATCATTGCGACTTTTTCAGGCTTATTTTTATTTAGTCGTTACTTAATGCGACCTTTTTTCCGCTTCGTCGCGAAAAGTGGCGCGCATGAACTGATCACCGCTGTCGGCTTATTTATAGTGCTGGGTGTCGTGGTGTTGATGGATGTACTTGGCATCAGTACCACACTCGGAGCATTTTTGACTGGCGTACTATTGGCAGACTCGGAATTCCGCCATGAACTCGAAGCCAGTATTGCTCCATTTAAGGGGCTTTTACTTGGTCTGTTCTTTATGACCGTGGGCATGACCACGGAACTGTCGTTGTTTGTTGAAATGCCATGGTTCATTATCGGTGGTGCGTTGGCACTGATGCTCATCAAAATGGCGTCACTTACCGCGATTGCGCGTTATCTCAAAAATTCATGGCGCAACAGTATTTTACTGGCGACCTGTTTGGCTCAAGGCGGTGAATTTGCCTTTGTGGTCTTTAGTGTGGCGAAAAGTGAAAATGTCGTACAACAAGCCATTTTGGAGCCATTAACCCTCATCGTCACCTTGTCGATGGTGTTGACCCCTATGTTGTATTGGTTAATACAATCACAAATTTTGCCACGTTTTAATCCAAAAACCATTCCCGAATATGACGACATTCCGGATGAACATAATCCTGTGATTATTGCGGGCTTTGGACGTTTTGGACAAATCATTGCTCGTGTGGCGCATTTACAGCATTTGTCTTTTACCGCCATTGATAGCAACTTAGACAAAGTCGATTTCGTACGTAATTATGGTGGTCATCTGTATTATGGCGATGCCACACAACCAGATATTTTACGCGCTGCGGGCATTGAACATGCCAAAGTGTTTGTCCTTGCCATAGATGATATTGAAGACTCGATGAACGTGGCGCGTCATATTCGTCTGAATTACCCTCAGTTAAAATTATTGGTCCGCGCGCGTGACCGTCATCAGGTGCATTTGCTGCGTGATTTAGGAATTGAGCATATTTGGCGTGAAACCTATTTATCCTCTTTAGGAATGGCCTATCACATGCTGTGCGACTTAGGCATCAGCGATGAAGATGCATATAAAAGTATCGAATTGTTCCGTGATTATGATGAAAAACTGCTGACTCAACAGCAGCAAATCTATACCGATGAACAAAAGATTTATGAAACGCATCGTAACGCTTTAGCTGAACTGGAACATTTGTTTGAAAGCGATGCGCAAGCCCGTGAAAAACCTACAGGTGTTGATTTACAACGCAGCTTACAACGTCATCGTATTGATGTCACAAGAGATGATAATGAATGACTTGTGTTTTACAATATCGTCACCATTAAAGCAGGGTTATGGAGAATTTTATGTCAGATTTACGCCAACGCTTTTTTATTGAAGATAGCCCTGTTCGTGGAGAAGTGGTTCATCTTGAAGAAGCCCTACAAACAATTCTTGCACAGCGTGACTATGCACCTGCTGTACAAATTCTCTTGGGTGAAATGCTCAGCGCGACTGCCTTGTTGGCCAGTACCTTAAAAATTAAAGGTCGTATTAGCTTACAAATTCAGGCAGCTGGCACATTTAAATGGGCAATGGCGGAATGTAATCATCTCGGTGAAGTTCGCGCACTTGCCGATTATGAAGAAGACCCGCACTTTCAAGCCGCTGAAGACAGCAGCACGGTACTGAAAGCCTTGGTAAACCCAGTGCTTTTCATTAATATCGAGCCTGAATTTGGTGAGCGTTATCAAGGGATTGTACCTTTAGACAAACCGACATTAGCGGGTTGCTTGATGCAATATTATGATCTATCTGCACAGATCCCAACACGTATCGTCTTAGCAAGCAGCAACAGCCGTTCAGGTGGTTTGCTGATCCAGTTATTACCACGTAACAACGAAGAAGAACAACGCCGTGTCGATGAAGATCTATGGCCACGTTTAACCATGCTGACTGAGACATTAAAAGCAGAAGAGTTAACGTCTTTATCCGCAAATGAAATCTTATATCGTTTATACAACGAAGAAGAAGTTCGTCTTCCTGAAACTGAGGCCTTAAAATTTGGCTGTACATGTTCAAAAGAACGCTGTGCGACAGCACTTGAACAAATCGGTGTTGCTGCAGTTCGTGAAACCCTAGAGTTTCAAAACCCAATTGAAATGGATTGCCAATTCTGTAATACAAAATATACCTTTACTGCAGAAGAAGCTTTATCCCTTTTTGGTCAACACCTCAGCTAAATCATCGTGATGATTGAAAGCCTAAATCTAAGCATCCTTCGGGGTGCTTTTTTATTATTCCCATTAAATTTAGAACAGTTACTTTCATCCGCTTAGTCGAATGGTTGCGAACTTTATAACCTCAAGATGATCAGCTGTATTTGCGATCAATTTTTTTTCGAGTAGAATCGCGCCAGAAATAAAGTCAAAAAATCAACAGAGCTTTATTTTTAATAGAAAAATAATGTAAAAAAAACTGGATAAAATATGAAACTCAAAATACTCGCTATTCTTTTAGCCATGTTCTGCTTTGGCCTAATAACAGCACATGCAGCAGACCTCGTCGGGACATGGAAAACCATAGATGACAAAACAGGCTATGCCCGTGCAGAGGTCCAAATCACCAAATTAAAAGACGGTAGCTATAGCGGTAAAATCACCAAAGTACATGCCATCCCCAACCGCCCTGTCACCACCATTTGTGAAAAATGCGAAGGTAAACTCAAAAATGCACCTTTAATTGGTTTACCGATCTTCTCTGGCTTTAAACATAATGCAAAAGAGAATGCCTATACCGATGGCAAGGTGATCGACCCACTTTCAGGCAATACTTATCAAGGTAAAGGGCAATTGAATGCACGCGGCAATGTGCTGACACTTCGAGGTTATGTTGGAACCACGCTCCTCGGCCGGACGGTATCTTGGATCCGCGTCAACTAAAGCGGCCTTTTGGCTTTCATTGGCATGATGAAATCAACTCCAGACGAGTTCATCATGCCAATAATAATCTACTTTGAGATGAATTCCGACTATTTTACTAGTGCGTAGACGTTCAGCATAAACCTCATTTAGCGCCAACACGTTCATGTTTTGGCTCAAAATATAAATACCAATCCTTAAAAAATCACTAGAATATTCATATTATTTCAGGCTACATTAAACCCATAATATTTTTATGCCTTTAAGTTTTAGGCATCCGCTTTTTGTGTAATGTGGGTAATTATATGGCTGTTAAATTCCTCCCTTCTATCCTGTGCGGCATGTTCTCCATCTGCAGTTTATCCTCTGCTTTTGCAGCGATTGATCCCTTAGTGGGGACATGGAAAACCATTGATGATCGAACAGGATATTCCCTTGCCGATGTGGTGATTCGCAAAGATAAGCATGACCTGTATTCGGCCACTATTATCCAAAGCCGAAGCGTACCCGGAACAGCAAATGTTTCGACATGCACGCAATGCACCGGTGCTCAGAAAAATAAACCCATGGTCGGTTTAACCACTTTAAGCGGCTTAAGCGCTGATCCAGAAAAGCCCAATGAATTTGTGGGTGGAGTGATGCTCGATCCCAAATCAGGCAAGCACTACAATGCACGCGCTCGTTTGATGAATAATGGCAAGCATTTGATCATCAATGGTCGTACTGAAGGCTCTGCAATTGGACGCAATGTCACTTGGGTCAAAAACTAAGCACGAGGCCTTTAAATCATTAAAGGCCTTTTTTAACTTAAAAATTAGAGTAAAAACTCCATATTAAAGCAGCGTTTTAAGAAATTCTGCCAAATACATCACAAACTATCACATTGATTTTGTAGGGCTTTATATATAAATTAGGCAACTTACTCTAAAAACACAATTCTGAATTTTCAGGGGATGAAATGAAAAAAATATATCAACAATTATTTGCCGGAATACTACTTAGCACTTTGTCAGGATTGTCAATCGCTGCGGAAACCGATCCGCTAGTGGGTAAGTGGAAAACCGTCGATGACCGTACAGGATATTCGCGTGCAGACGTTGAAATTCGCAAAAAAGCCGATGGTAGCTATGAAGGCATCATTGTCACCACTCGTAATGTCCCAGGCACTGAAAAAATGGGCGTCTGCTCGAACTGCCCAGGTGAATTGAAAAATAAACCTTTTATCGGCTTGCCATTTATTTGGGACTTTAAACAAGATCCAAAAAATCCACGTGAATTCCAAAACGGTAAAGTTCTGGACCCGATTGGTGGAAAAATCTATAAAGGCAAAGCAAGACTTAGTGCTTCAGGAAAACATTTAACTATACGTGGGTATGTTGGTGTATCTGTGATTGGTCGTAGTGTCACTTGGATAAAATATTAATTTTAAATGTGTTTTTAAAAGCCTCCTCGTGAGGCTTTTTTATTGTCATGTTTTGAAACAATAAGCTGCAGTTTGCCCCTATGACAGTTTGATGAACCATTCTATATTGATTTAAACATGATCAATATTTATACAGAGAGTATGCCAGACAATCACTATCAAACTTTAGGGATCGCCCGAGATGCTTCGGCAGATCAAATTAAAAAAGCCTATCGAAAATTGGCGCGTAAATATCACCCTGACGTCAGCAAAGAAGCTGATGCTGAAGCGCGTATGCAAGCGATTAATGTTGCATACGACACCTTGAGTGATGCCGAAAAGAAAAAACAATACGATTTTGAACTCGATCATCCTCAAGGATTTGCTGGGTTTAATGCTGGCAACCAAGGTGGTTTTGACCAATCTCAGTTTTATCGCCAATCGACGAGTGATGGTCAGCATGCGGACTTTAGTGGATTTGAAGACTTGTTTGGTCGTTTTGGGCAAGGCTTTGGTGGCGGTGACTATCAGTATCAACGTGCAAACCGCCAAACCAAGAGCTTCCGTGGTGAAGACCAACACGCCAGCTTAGAAGTGGATTTAGATATTGCCTTTCATGGTGCAACGCAGAATATCACCTTACAGATTCCAAGCCTCAATGCCCATGGTGAGCCTGAAGTCCAACGTAAAACCCTGCAAGTCAAAATTCCCGCAGGTATGAAATCAGGTCAACAAATTCGACTCTCCGGCCAAGGGCAAGCTGGCTATAACGGTGGAGCCGCTGGTGATTTATACATTGAAATTTTGTATAAACAAACCGAGCAAACCCGTGTAGAAGGCGTTGATATTTTCCAACAACTGAATATCAGTCCATGGGAAGCCGCATTGGGTCAAAAAATTGCATTTACCAGTCCTGATGGCAAAACATTAGAACTACAAATTCCTAAAAATGCACGTACTGGTCAACAGCTACGATTAAAGGACAAAGGGATACCAAATAAAACACCCGGACACCTTTACCTGATTTTAAATATACAGATACCAGCTGCACAAACCGAACAAGAGCAACAAGCATATGCGGCTTTTGCTCAAGCTTTTCCGTCATTTAATCCACGACAGTCTTAAGGAGAGCACCATGACAACAATTCATTATCGTGAAATTGTCTGTGACGGATGTAAACAGACTGAAATCGTAGACGAAAAAAGTAGTTTTGATCTACAACACTTTGCCTCTGCCTGTGGGCAAAGTCCAGAATGGGTTCTGCAACTACTCGAATACGATATTCTGCCTAGCCGTTCAGAAGACAGGATTCATCAATTTTTTGGCGATGATATATCTCGCGCACGGCGTGCGTATCGGCTTCAACGAGATTTCGATGCCAGTTTTACTGCGGTCGCTATGATGCTTGATTTAATTGACGAAGTTCAACAACTACGTCGCCAAGTCAAACACCAACAGTTTCATTCACATTAAATGTAATCATGAACGCTCTGCCTCGCAGGGCGTTTTTCTTTTCTTGTAGAGTTTGTCTTGTAGAGGAAGTGATCGACAACCATGAAAACACGAGATTGCAATAAAAAAGTCAAAAACATGTTTCCTGAGTACCGTGATTTGGTCTCTCAGTTACGTGATGAAAATCCATATTTTGCACGGATCTTTGAAGAACATGATGAGTTAGATCGTGAAATTATTCAATTGGAATTAAATCCTGTCAATCATCATAACACGGATATTGAGACCATTAAGCGTAAGAAATTAAAGCTAAAAGATGAAATTTATCGCTTGCTGAAAAGTAACGAAAATGATGATATCTCTTGAGATATCGATTCATGTATAGGGGGATTTTTCATGATGCATGTCGTTCGCAGTACAACCCACGAGGCTACGCAATTGAATTACCAAGACCATAAGGATCGGTCAAATCGCGTTGTACTGCAGATTTTTAAAAAACAATAAAATCATGACAAAGGATTCATCATGCAAATACATCATGTGCTATTTGGAGCATTACTCAGTTTCAGCGGTCTGTTGCATGCCAATGATATGACCAGTGTTTGGAAAACAATTGATGACCAAACAGGATATTCACGCGGCGATGTCACCGTCGTTAAAAATGCCGACGGGACGTATAGTGGAACACTCACTGCAATATGCCCATTGCCGTACAAACCCTTGGTTGAAGTATGCTTAAAATGTAATGGCAAACTCAAAAATGGGTTTTGATAGGTTCCGAAATTATCAAAGAATTTAAACCAGACCCACAACATCCAAATCAATATAGCAATGGAACCGTGCTGGATCCCCTCTCGGGCAATGTCTATAAAGGCAAAGCCAAGCTGAGTGCGAATGGCAAACGTTTAACCATGCGCGGCTATATTGGCGTGTCTGCACTCGGACGTAGTACCACATGGATTCGTAATGATTAGCAACTAAACCCACCCATCAGAGAAGCTGACACGAATTATTTGAGTTTCGTCAGCTTCTCAATTTCTTTCATGGTTTTAACCGTACCTTTGACTGTGCCCTTCACCGTCTGTTTGATTGGTTCATAATCCATAAACCAAAACAGATTCATGTGTTGATCGCCGTGCTGCTGTGCCAACATATCAATCACACTTTTTTCACCGCGCCCGACCAAATGCCGTCGATAAAAATAATACAGTAGTAAAATCGTGGTCATCAGCATGATGCCGAGCATGATCCAAAAACCGGTTGGTGACTTAAGTCCAGGAATAAACTCAAAGTTCATACCGTATATACCGGTTAATAAGGTTAATGGTGCGAAAATCGCCGTAATAATCGCCAGAATCCGCATATTTTCATTGGTTTGGTTGGCGACAGCTGAAAAATGCAGATCAATCGCGGCCTGCACAGCACTGCGTAATCGTGTGGTATGTTTTTGAATGCGTTCGATATGGCTGGTTAAATCATCTACCCGAACCAGCATGATATCCTGCTTTTCACTGCGCTTTTTGCCTTTCAAATGTGGGTAATTATCCACAACTTCATCACGCAGTTCTTGCAAAGCTTCAATTTGCTCTTCACACAAATTTTCCACTTGCTGAAAGGCCATATTTTCCTGCAACAACTGATGCCACTTGGTAAAACGCCGATGCCCTTGCAGCAATTCTCGCTGCCAAAACTCGACACGGCGGGTCAATGGAACACGTAAATCGAGGTATCCATCCACCATATTATTCAGTAAACGCAATGCCAAATCTAAGGGTGTAAGGGCTAATTTTCGTGGTTTATTTTGTTCATCAATCGGCCGAGAAATTAAGGTTTCAATTCGTTGGATATAACTTTCAATGGCTTTGTTGCCTTTTTCGCGCACCGTGATCAGCACTTGGGGCGTGAGCAAAAAACTGATCGGGGTGGTCGCCAAACCAAAGACCCGCTCATGCTTTTCAAGCGCATCTGCACCTGCAACAATTTGGTCATCGGGTGTAACCATTTTTCTAAAAATTAATAAATCATAATCATCGAGTGTGTCAAAAGCACACGGATGCTCTAAATTTAAAATATCCCGCAGATGGTATTCATTGACCCGCAAGTCTGATGCCTGAAAAATATCACTCTGCCACTGCTCTGGACGGTTGACGACATCTTCACGGGTACAATCAATCCAAATAAACTCAGGCTCAAGTTCAGGATGATGCTCACATTGCACTTGGTCTTGCACATAGATTTGCGCCGCTGTTGGATGCTGAAAAAAATAATAGGTTTGCATATCTCATTTATTATTGTGTTTACTTTTTGCATGATGCCATAAAAAAAGCCTTGAGCAAGTCAAAGTTCATACTCTGACTGCACTCAAGGCTTTTTAGAATCCATTCACAGAGCCGAAACCCTGTGAATCAACAAACCATTAAGCTTGTTCGATGTCTTTCATGGTTAATTTGATACGACCGCGGTTGTCGACATCAGCAACTTGTACTTTGATCTCTTGACCTTCAGACAATACGTCTGAAACGTTCGCAATGCGTTCGTTAGAAATTTGAGAGATGTGAAGTAAACCATCAGTACCTGGAAGGATGTTTACAAACGCACCAAATTCAACGATACGAATCACTTTACCAGTGTAGATTGTACCTGGTTCGATTTCAGCAGTAAGCGCTTGGATTTTCGCAACAGCAGCAGATGCAGCCGCTTTAGTTTCACCAAATACGCGAACTGTACCGTTGTCTTCGATATCAATTGCCGCTTTAGTTTCTTCAGTGATTTGACGGATTGTTGCACCGCCTTTACCAATCACGTCACGGATCTTATCAGGGTTGATGTTGATCACTTGGAATGTAGGTGCATGCATTGAAATTTCAGGACGAGCACGTGAAATCACTTGGTTCATTGCATTTAAGATGTGCATACGACCTGCATACGCTTGGTTTAATGCAACTTCCATGATTTCTTCAGTGATACCTTCGATTTTGATATCCATTTGAAGTGCAGTAATACCGTTTGCAGAACCGGCTACTTTAAAGTCCATATCACCAAGGTGGTCTTCATCACCCAAGATGTCAGAAAGCACTGCGAAACGTTCGCCTTCTTTCACAAGACCCATCGCGATACCAGCAACTGGTGCTTTAATTGGCACACCTGCATCCATAAGTGATAGTGAAGCACCACATACAGACGCCATTGAAGATGAACCGTTTGATTCAGTAATATCAGATACGATACGAATCACGTACGGGAAGCGGTCAGCTGCAGGAAGAACAGCTTGTACACCACGACGCGCTAGACGACCATGACCGATTTCACGACGTTTAGGACCAGATTCACGACCAGTTTCACCTACAGAGTATGCAGGGAAGTTGTAGTGCAACATGAAGTTGTCAGTTTTCGTACCTGCTAATGTATCCACCATTAACGCATCACGTGTATTACCCAAAGTTGTTGTTACCAACGCCTGAGTTTCACCACGTGTAAATAATGCAGAACCGTGAGCACGGTCTAATACACCAACTTGTACGTCAAGCGCACGAACTGTTTTGGTATCACGGCCATCAATACGTGGCTTACCTGACAAGATGTTGTCACGTACTGTACGGTATTTAAGGTCTTCGAATAATTCAGCTAAGTCGTCAGCGATACCATCAACGTCTTCTTCTGGAACGAATTGAGCAACAGCTTCAGCTTGAAGCGCATCAAGTGCTGCATAACGATCGTGTTTAACAGCGATTGTGTATGCTTCAGAGATTTTCGCTTCAAACGCTTCTTTTAATTTCGCACGAAGCTCTTCGTTTTTCGCAGGTGCAGTCCAAGTAGACTCTGTTGCACCAGCAGCTGCAGCAAATTCTTTAATCGCTTGGATCGCGATTTGCATTTCGTCATGACCGAACAATACAGCGCCAAGCATTTGGTCTTCAGAAAGCTCTTTCGCTTCTGATTCAACCATCAATACCGCAGATTCTGTACCTGCAACCACAAGGTCAAGGTCAGATTCTTTTAGCTGTTCGTGATTCGGGTTAAGGATGTATTCACCGTTGATTAAACCAACGCGAGCACCACCGATTGGACCACGGAAAGGTGTACCCGCAATTGCAAGTGCAGCTGAAGTACCTAACATTGCAGCAATGTCAGCTTCCATTGTCTTATCAGAAGAAATAACAGTCGCAGTCACTTGGATTTCGTTGTAGTAACCTTCTGGGAACAATGGACGAATTGGACGGTCAATTAAGCGTGAAATAAGCGTTTCAGCTTCAGATGCACGGCCTTCACGTTTACCATAACCACCCGGAATACGACCTGCAGCATATTGTTTTTCTTGGTAGTTAACAGTCAATGGGAAGAAGTCTTGACCTGCTTTCGCTGTTGGCTGAGCAACAACAGCAACAAGAACTTGTACACCACCCATAGTGATGATCACAGTATTCGCTTGACGCGCAATACGACCTGTTTCTAGGACAACTTGATGCTGACCATATTGGAATTCTTTACGAATAATATTAAACATCGACATGTTTTATTTTTTCCTGATTTTATTCTAGTGGAGACCCCTAAGGTTTGGCATTCATTCAACGCCCCAAACGCTGTAACATAAATGACAAAGCTTAGAAGCCGACCTCACTAGAGATTAAAAACATTAATTTAAAATACTAATTTAAGACACAAAGAAGGAGCGAATCATCGCCCCTTCCCCATTATCCAACCAAGGTTGGATAGACTTTAATTTTCAGTAATACGGCACTTAGCATGCAATAGTCCGAAAATAAAAGCTTAAATCGAATTAACGACGTAAACCTAAAGCAGCAATCAATGCGCTGTAACGAGTAGCGTCTTTACCTTTAAGGTAGTCAAGAAGCTTACGACGTTGGTTAACCATACGAATAAGACCGCGACGGCTATGGTGGTCGTGTTTGTGCTCTTTGAAGTGACCTTGTAAATCATTGATTTGAGCAGTTAAAAGAGCTACTTGAACTTCTGGTGAACCAGTGTCGTTTTCAGCGCGAGCGAATTTTGCAATGATCTCTGCGCGATCTGCGTTTGTTAAAGCCATTCGATTTCTCCGAGATGCTTATAAAGTTAACTTTTGATACGAATCAACCAATAAATCAGCTGACTGCCGTGCATCACTACAGCAAGTGCATTATATTAAGGGAAAATCGTCTTAATTGCAAAAAGAGATAGCCGACTTCGTCAGGTTTTCTTAATGACAATAACGCCTTATTTTTCCTCTCGATTCCATTATAAATTTTTTATATGCTTCGACACCCTATACGACATAAAACTGCATATTTCCAACACATTGAATTCCAGATTATTGAATGAATTTTAAACTTATTTTTGATACATTTTGCCACTCGATGTTTAGGATACAAAACTCGAACTGGAATAATTAAAAAAAAGCCCGAGCTGGGCTCGGGCTTTTTTGCGCTGTAGTTTCTTCTTTTTTAGTTATTGTTTTATTATTTATTGTTTTATGTGGCGCTTTTCCGCGTCCTTATGTTAAACATTCCATGTTTTAACTTGCACTTCCTTATGTGGTAGATTTTGCCACAACGGCTGTTAGATAAAAGTCGTATTTTTCGTATCTATATGTAAGCTTTTTCGTACATCGGTTAAGCTCTATTTCTTTTCTGTTACAGCATATAGGCATTTCTTATTTTCTATACATAAAAAAGCCTTGTAGTCTCTCCCAAAACTACAAGGCTTAGCGGCTGTAAGTTTCCTATTTCCTTACTTCACTGTAAGTTCGCTGTCTTTTGACGTTATTCTTATACTTTTGCGATTTTACTCAACCATCCGTGTTGAGTTCTTTTTCTGTGAAGTCATCTTCTCAAAAAGCTCTAAGAAGCTCTATGCGCAAATCTCCTGAATCAATGTAAGCTATTTCTTACAAAATACGGCACATTTAGCCCAGGCTTTACAAAGACAGGTGATTGTTAATTTTTTCTAACAAACCACTAACTCGTGCTGTTCTTTTTATAAGCGCTTTTGCCAATGCATCTTTTGCAACAAGTAAACTCACCACTTTTTTTGCACGAGTGATAGCAGTATAAATCAGCTCTTTACTCATCATTTCAGTTGCATGATTTTCCAAAACTACCGCCGTATGGGTAAATTCAGAACCTTGAGACTTATGTATGGTCAAGGCATAGGCGGTTTCTATACTTTTAGGTAGCCGTGTTGCCACAACCCATTTATCCAAACTTGGAAAATAAACCTCAAACTGCGACTTTTCCGTCATCGGTCGTTTTAAGCAAATCCCGATATCACCATTTGATAGTCCAAGTTGATAATCGTTATAGGTCATCATGACTGGACGACCGACATACCAATCCCCTTGTTTCAACACACCCAAGGCATTTAAGACCCGTAGTTCAATCTGCTGATTGAGTTCGTGTAAGCCTAATTTTCCATGTCGAATGGCCGATAGAATCCGATAATCATCAAAATAGCGAATCAATTGGGCTAACCAATCTGTATATTCAGCGGGTTGCTCTGGCCATTGTTTTAACCATGCCACATAGGGCTGAAAACCATACATCAGTTGATCATAATATTTTGCCCAATGTGCCGCACTGTTCGTGGCTTCGGGGAGATATTGCAACTGAATCACATCGCTCATATTCGGTGTCAGTTGAATCGGCTGAAGTTCGGATGCAGATACCACCTGATGTTCGAATTTCACCAGAACTTCTGTGGTTGTCTGCTGTTGTTCTTGTTGTTGAATAAAACGAGCAAACTCACCAATGGCTGCACCCTGTACAAAACGGCGGCTGGTCTGTAAATGGGTACGGTTGGCTTGTAAGGCATCGACATCCTGAAGATTGGCCAAAACAGCGCCAACATCGACCGAAGCCAACTGTTCTGCATCCCCTAAGAGAATCAGCTTACTGTTCTGAGGGATTGCCGCGAATAGCATCTGCGCCAAACTTAAGTCCAACATAGAGGCTTCATCGACCACAATGACGTCATAGGGTAAGCGTTGACGTTCATTAAACCGCGGGATAGCGCGCGTCCCTAATCCCAATAGACGATGCAAAGTCACGGGTTTCAAATGTTTGTGAATAATCGAATAATGCTGCAATGCAGGATCTTTAAACGCTGCTTGTAAGGCTTCTTCCATGCGCTGCGCCGCTTTTCCTGTCGGCGCTGCCATGGCAATTCTTAAATTTGGATTTTGCTCATTCAACACGGCAATAATCCGAGCCAAGGTATAGGTTTTACCTGTCCCAGGCCCACCGGTAATGATATTAAAATTGTGCTGACACACCATGTGCAGTGCTTGGATCTGATGAGGATCGGTCAGTAAATCCTTTTCAATATTAAGCATCTGCGTTTGATTGAGATTTTGCTCTGTTTGCTGTTTTAAACGTGCAACTTGCTTGGCTAAAGCATTTTCTAGTGCCCAATAGCGATAAAGATAAAGTCGCTGTGAATCAAAAATAAAAGGCGCAACAGGTGTTTTTTCAGCTTGCTCGTGCTGAACCATCTGAGCCAAACATTGAATCTGCGCATCTTCGGCCAAAATACAACTATCGCCTTTTTCCACGGCTTGCATCAATTGTTGAATTAACTGATTTGCAGCAGGATGACTGGCCTGATTGGGTAAATAATGTTGGATTAAATAGTCAATCCAATCCGGCAAAACCGCATCTAAATCAGCTTTTTCTTGGGTATTTTGGGGAACTAAAACCTGCGTTTCTACAGTATTTTCTTGTCCCGCGTGCAAAGGCTGGGCTGATAAGGCTTTTTGATCATTTTCCACACAGTTATCCTCAAACTTATCCACAATGCAACTTGTTGTTTCAGCGTGAATATTTTTATCTTTTTCGTGCTTATTCACGTTTTAGCCACAACCTTTTCGCTCAATATTGCATCGAGGTTTTGAATGAATGTATCCGCCGGCTTCCAGTGATATACCCCACGATCGGACTGTCCATCCATACCGCGAAGATACAAATAACTCGCCCCACCCAAATGCTGCTTCATGTCATAGTCTTTCATCACGGCTTTCAAATAACGATGTAGGGCCACCAAATATAAAGCCGCCTGCAACCAGTAACTAGAATGACTCATACTTTCTCGAATATAGGCATGATTATAATGTGCGGTCTGATCGCCTAAGAAATTACTTTTATAATCGGCAATGTGATAACGCTGACCATCAAAATATACCAAGTCAATCGACCCCGTCAGATAGCGTGCCGTAAACACATCATTCAAATCTTGTATCTGTAAATCTGGCTCATTTAGGCTTTCAAATAGCATGCGTATTTTACGTATTGCCAATGCACGATCCGCCATACTTAAATGAAAGTCCATTTCTGAACGGTATTCACCATCGTTTAACTGATGCAGCCTAAAACCATCATGCAACGGTGTATGAATGATTTGACTGTACCATTCCTGCATTTCTTCAATCAGTTCAGCTTCGTCTTGTTCAGGGTTCGCCGTTTGCCCAAACTGTTTAATCAAATTTTGCAATATTTGCGGCGAATCAAACTCAACATCACTATGAAAGCGCGATGCGATGGCTTTGGCCAACTTATCTTCTGGGGTGCTAAATCGAACTTTTTCCATCAACTTGTGCAAGAAACTTCCGGGCTTGGTTCCCTTTGGAAAATGCCGTTTAATCCAGCTAATTTTCTCTGCAGTTTCTGCTTCAATAATTTCAAGCTGTTCCACTTCATCGGCAGCACTGGCTTCTGGCTCGGTCATTGCCGCCGCCAATTGGTCACGTTGTATGTGCGCCTTATGTGCCGTGCGCGTGAGCGCGGTAAAACTGGTGGTTTCCCGTGGATAAAAATGGCTGTTGGGAATTTCTTCCGCGTCTAATACAACAGCTTCAACCTGAGTCTGGGTCAAAATCGGTGGTGCTGCACGCAGGACATCGGCATCCACACTTTCTGCATGTTGGAACAGATCAGGTGCGCTTCCACGCCAAAAAGTCAGTCCTGAACGCGCTTCTGCCATTTGTTTCTTTTCTACTTCATGATGACGCAGCACGGCATAGACACGATAACTGGCACGGGTCAACGCCACGTACCACAAACGATGGTGCTCTGCTTCATTGCGTGCTTCATTTTGTTGAATATCATCTTCGGGTAAGTCCGAAGACTTCACAGCAATCACACGTTCTAACCCAAGGCTTTTTTGCTGATTGTCTTTAAGGGAAAAATTCAAATTGCCTTTTTCACTTAAGCCGGCATTTGCTCCCAATAAAAATACACAACCAAACTCTAAGCCTTTGGATGCATGGATCGTCATCAATTGCACCCCCAATTGCCCAGTCAATTTTCGCTCTTGGGTGCTTTCATTATTGATGCCTAAATTGATTTGGCGAATAAACCATTGATAAAGCTTATGTGCACCTGTGTAATGTTCACTTTGCTGACTTAATAATTCTGCGATATGGCGTAAATTCACCACTGTGCGTTCATTATCTCGACTTTGCCCAGCCACCAAACGCGTCCACACCTGAAAGACCGTCATGCAGCTATTCCACGCGCTGCGGAATCCTTGCTCATTCCAAATTTGTCGGATCTGTTCGAGTTTTTCGATAATTTCGCTCAGTCCATCTGCCTGCTGTTCGAGTGCGACCAGTTGTTTCAGATCAAAACCCAATAAACGGCTCAGCAGCGCACGTTTCACCTTGGCTTCTTGATAAGGATTTAAAATTGCGGTCAGCAAAGCGGCAACGTCTTGTGCGACGGAACTTTTATAGACGCTGTCCCGTGATGCTTTATAACAAGGAACACCCAGTTGCAATAAACATTGTTGCACTTGCTCTAAGTCGAAATGGTTTTGCCCTAAGACCGCAATATCGTTTGCTGTCAGTGCTCGCTGGATATTGTTGTCTTGAAAATATAAATGTCCTTGCTGAGCTTGGTTGAGTAATGACTGAATCTGCCAAGCCACTTGCTCTGCTTCATTCAGCGTTTCATCCAAAGCCAACCAACGCAGCGGTTGTGGATTGACTTGATCATGATCAATCAACGGTGGATGCTCACGCTCACCTGCTTGAATCGGGGTGTATTCAACTTGCTCACCAAAGTCCATTTGCCGATGAAACAAGGCATCCACCACTTCAACCAAGTTTTTGACTGAACGATGGTTTTTGTTCAAGGTATAACAACGCCCTCCCTTGGCATGAATGTCATGACGCGCTTTACGATAGGTCAGCATGTCACCGCCACGGAACCCATAAATCGCCTGTTTGGGGTCGCCGACCATAATCATACAACCCTGATGTAAGCGCTCCTTGACCCGCCAAATGCTAGAAAGCATGTCATCTTGATCTTGGTTGGTGTCTTGAAATTCATCGACTAAAATCAGCGGATATCGTGCCAAAACATGAGCGGCAAAACTGTCTTTCCCTGCTGCTGAGCTTTGCTGTAAGGCTTCCGATAAGGTCCTAATTTGTTGTGAAAAGGTGGTTTCGCCAGCGTGGGACAACACTTGAGGCAAACGCTTTTTAACTTCCTGCGCCAAATAAAAATTTAGATATTGTTCTGCTTGATTGATATGTTCATAAGCGCTGAGTACCGCTCGGAGTTGTTGAATAAAAGCATGTTGATAAAATTCTTTTGAGACATCCGGCTGTTCCTCAACGATTTTGTCTTTAAAGACACGTGGCTTAAATTCAGTTTTATTCGGATCATAAAACAATGAACGAATGGCTTTCATCGTCGGTTGTAACACGTCGGACTGAGTCAAAACCCCTTGGCTACCCGCAGCTTCAAAGTGCTGTAAAAACTCGGGAATGCGTGTGTTAAAGGTGACAAAGAATGCCCCTTTATTAAAACGTCGAGCGTCGACAAGGTTCTTATAATGACTTGCGGCATCAAAACACGCTGCAAGTTCTACACGAGCAGCAGGCAGCATCTGCGCAAGCTGATGAATCATCGCCTCAAAATGTGCCAAAGCATTTTCGGGTAATTCAGGGACGCGTAAATCCACCGATGGGAAATTTAGACTTTCCTTTACCACGCCCAGATAGTATTCAGGACCTTTCAACAGATGATTCAACATCAAATATTCAATCAAATGTGCAGGCTGCTGCTGAATCCAATCTCTTAATAAATCATGAATAATACGTTCAATATGTAGATCTTCATCTTCACTGATTTGCACCTGTTCGATACGACCACTTTCAAAGGCAAATTCACGTAATAACTTTTGACTAAAGCTGTCTAAAGTTCCGACAAAGAGTTCTTCATATTGTTGTAAGACCATGTTCAGCCGATTGTAGGCATAATCTAAATGATGCCCATGATCTTTCAACACCTGCTGATATAAAGGGTCACTCAAACTCTGCTGAAGTTCGGCCAGCTCATCTTGAGGTGCCGCGAGCAGGCCATAAATAAAGTCACGGGTTTCTTCAATCCGCAGTCGTACCCGCGCTTTGAGTTCCGCTGTGGCTTTACGAGTAAAAGTGGTGGCAATGACCTGATTCGGCATATAGCGATCGAGAAAAATCCGCACCATTAGACTGGAAAGCGTATAGGTTTTCCCTGTACCCGCAGAAGCCTCTATCCAATGCAGTCCCGTAAAGCTCATGTCTGCAATCGGGTTGGTGGACATATTCATCGTTTGCTGTGGCATATTCATTTTTTGACCTCAGGCTTGATGACATTAAGTTTTTTTAGGCCGTCATATGCCTCGGTATCCATCACATGATATAAACGTTCTGCATAATAACGACAGGACAATGCCAGAAGCTCATCTGCCGCTTGTTGCTGTAAAATAAAGCTCCAATCACGATGGTGGCTATTGGCTTCATTCGACTCCAACTCCACACCACCAAAACTATGATTTTTCAACCATTCCTCTTGAAGCTTTGCAAAATTATCTGGCATGAGTTGGCCTGTTTCATTTTCCACCCAAGTGCATTTTTCTTGGCGAATTAAAGCAGCAGGCAGCACCACAGGACGTTTTTGTGCATGTTTCCACATCGCCAGCCATTCACTGAGCTGCAGCTTGGCTTGTGCAGAGCTTAAACCACAACAAACTATACTTTTATCATTACAAATTACTTCACGACGATACGTCGCGCCCTCATCGCCTAAGTCTAAATAGCTCAACCACAGTAGATATTCGAGCCACGTTTGCGTCTGACGTTTAGGCTTTGCCCCAGACGCCATACAGCTTAACCAATGCATACTCTGAGAGTCTTCAGGCACAGTGATACTCAGTATCAAATGTGGTTCAAGCTGTAGATTTTGTAAGGTGGTCGCGGTTACACGGCGTCCATCCAAACGCTCTAATAACTGTGTCTGCTCTTGCAAACTAAGCTTCCACGTTGCTATTTGGCTATGTCCTACAGGCAGTACATCTTGGAATAATGCTATATCTGGTTCAGTTGGAGTCGTAGAGTTCTGATCCTCAGCTTGATTGACACGAGATGCAGGCTGCACATAATGCTTTTGCAATAATTCACGGACATGGTATTGCTGTAAACGGTCAAGTAATAAAGGCTCTTTCTGTGGTAACTGATCACCGGTATACACACTGGCCACACCAAGCGTTTTCAAATATGCCCGAGCTGGGAATACCACATCTTTAATCCATTCCTGACCATCTAACACCCTTACTTCTTGTGCATCATGCACTGGATAATCAAGGTTAATCCAGGGTTGGCGTTGTCCAGACTGATTTAAAATATGTTCCGCCACAGCAAACCATTGATCTTTATATCGTACGTTTTTCGACTGCTGAAATCCTGTCGGGTCAAATGGCTGCAAAGGATAAATATGATAGAGCGGTTCGAGTTGCTCTGGAATTCGTAACCCATCCAAATCCAACATGGCATCATGTGGCTGATCTAACTGCTGGGGTTGAATCATTCGAGCGAGGAATTGGCTAAACTCATAAATGACAGATGATGGTTCACGACTTTCACCTCCATTGACATCAAAGCCATTATAGAAAATCCATAAGGACTTTCGGGCAAATAACAAGGCATCTAAAAATGCACCTTTATCATCTTCCAAACGTGAGCGATCACCCAATACTGGCTTAAACACATCCATTAAATCAAAAGGTACTTTCTGATCACGACGTGGGAATTTTCCACTATCCATGTTCAACAACACCACCAGTGAAAATGGGACTTGACGGATTTTACCCATGTCTGCAAAGGTCACTGAACCAGTTGGTTCGATCTGATCAACAGAACCATCGATGCCTTGTTGTATCTCCTTGAGCAATAAAGATAGCGGTAAATTAAAGCTATTTGGTAGCGACTCAACTTTTTCACTTTGGGCATTTTTCAGTCGTTGTGTCATTGCGCGCATCACACCGCGTATGGTTTCAAATGCTCGACCACTGGCTTCAACAAAAGGTTTTAAATCTGCATCTAGCTGTTGCAACCACGCTTTGACAGTCTGTGCACTGAGGTTCGGATTAAGCCAATCTCGACGCGCACTGATATCTTGATAGATCAGAATTAAGGTTTGCACCAACTCAAAATCACTACTCTGCACCCCTGCGAAACTTAAGGTATTCTCAAATACGGCATGCTGTGGAATCGCAATCCCTAACGCCAAACGGTCTAAAGCAAATTTAAAGGTATAACGATAATCTCGGTCTTGCTCAGACAAATAAGCCAACATGTGCTGTTCATCTAAACCACGACGGAAACCGGCTTGAATTAGCAGTTCCATCATACGTTCCATTTGTACATGGTCGAGCTGATACAGTTCTTGCACCGCATTCAAATTCAACCAATCGTGAAAATCTTCTGCGGTAAAACGACCTTGGCTAATTTCAATGCGTCCAACAAAGGCTTTCCATGCATTTTGAATATCTTGACTAACCACTCCTGCAATTTTTACTGGGATATAAGGTAAATCCACAGCACTGCGACCCATGCCTCGAGTCGTCGAAAAGACCGTCCGAATATGCGGTTCCAGTTCTTTTAAATTTGGCACCAATACCAAGATATCACTCGGATGGCGTGGCTCTTGTTCCGAGCCTTCGGCCAACCAATGTACCAACTGCTCACGTAAAACTTCTAACTGACGCAGGCTAGAATGACAGACATGAAATTGAATCGATTCATCTGAACCCGCGAGTGCATATTGATGCTGTTCGGGCTCTTCTAGAGTCATGATGTCATATTGAATTTGAGCGAGCAGCGTTGTCGGCTCAGTATCTGGAAAAATATCTTCCCAGCCTTCGCCACCAGACATATTCACCAATAATGCAAAGTTATCCCGCGCACGTTTGCCTAAACGAGTCAATAATGAATGCTGTGATTCACGAAATTCCGCATTGGTCGTACTCAGATAGGCCTGAATTTGCGCTGTGCTGACATTAGGATTTCGTTCAATATAACGCTGTTGCAATTTTAGGTTATAACGATCTTTCCAAACAGGATCGACCATGTCTGCCCAATACTCACGCGATGGGTTGAAATACAACAAATGTACTTCGGTATACGCCGCCAAACGATATAAAAATTTGAGTTGTGCAGGTGGTAGTTCTAAGGTAGTAAAGACGAAAATCTGTTCAGGTAAACCGTTATAGGTTTGATGACGCTCATCATCATCGCGTTCATCATCCTCAGCATCCAAATCAAACTGCTGCTGCCGATTTTGCTCAGCATGCGCCAAGGCAAACCAAAATTTATTGTCTATTTCCTGACGGTCATTAAAATCTTTTTTGAATACTTGATGCCACAGCCAACGCTGCCACTGCTCTAGTTGTCGAGCCTGCGTCGGTAAATATTCATCAGCTTGTTCAGGTTTCAGACCTATGAGTTGCATAATATTTAATGGCTGGTTATGACTCCACGCTTTTAGCCAGTCGGTATCGCAATGTGGACAAATCCATTGCTCAACACCTTCATCCGGGGTATGAATACAACTGCCACGAAAGGCCATGTAGTTGGTAAAAAGCCGGGTGACTTGAGCAGCGATCCAGTACAACATTTCTTGGCGCTTTTGCTCACGTTTTTTTCGATCTGAGAGTTGTGCTGTGCTATCAAAAATACGCTGAACTAAGGGCTGCACGTCTGTCGGAATCTGAGCAGCATCAAACTTATCAGCCGCAATAAAACCGGCTAGAGCATTATAAATACGCCATTGCATAATCAATGGCGGCATGTTGATACCTTTAATTCGCTCACGGTCTTGTTTGTTCGGCAAGGCCCAATCGTAGGCTTTCCACTGCAACCCTAAAATTTTACGATGATGCTTAATATTGGCACTAATACTGATTTTTTCAGCAACTTGTTTTTCTAACCATGCTGCAATGGCTTGATCGGGTACCACGATATGCCGTTCTTGCAAGACAGATAATGCATTAGTCGACTGATTTGATTTTAATTTTTTGATTAGACAATCCACCAAAACTTCGATTCTTTGACTCTGAATTACATGTATTGCCATGGATTACCTTTACAGCCTGAGTGACCAACTACTACAAAACAACAATGATTATTTACTATACATCTTGGGCTGTCTATGCGACTTTGACAAGAGAATAGATTGCAAAAAATGCTTTTAAACAAGTATCTTAATGATACTTTATGAGAAAAAAACCAATCCAGTATCAAGGGTATCTGCTTATGAAAATTGATAACATTCCTGATTCCATCGACCCTAACTTAAATCTGGACATTATTCGCGCTGAATGCTTAGAGCTCGTTAAAAAACGTGCTTATTTTTCAGCAGGTGCAGCCATTATTCCTGTGCCATTTTTGGATGTGGTGATTGACGTCGGAATTTTGTCACAGCTCATTCCAGAAATTAATGCGCGTTTTGGTTTAGCACCAGATCAAATTAGTGTGTATGATCCAAAAACCAAACAAATTCATTGGACAGAACTGCGTAAACGTGGTGTCGAATTTTCTGGTTTAGTGGTTGCACGAACCGCGATGAAAAAATCGCTAAATAACATTGCTGCAAAATATATTACCAAACAAGTCACTAAATTTATTCCATTAGGTGGACAATTGGTGGCAGCCAGTTTGGGTTATATTGTGATGAAAAAAGTCGCTGAAACCCATGTAGAAGAAAGCTACCAATTGGCGAAGCGTATTCAACAGAAATTTCCGAACCAACCTGTCCCGACACCAAACAATGCTTAATGCAGCGACGTTTAGTTTATGAACAGGTTTAAAACATTAAAGCGCTCTAAATCATAGGCCTGAAGATCCAGTAAATTTGAAAATGAGCGAGTTTTGAAAATGAAGAAAAAAGCCACGAATTGCGTGGCTTTTTTCATAAAGTCAATCTGCTTTCAACTGCGCTAAAATCGTTTTTAGCACTTGTAAACGAGCACTATGCTTATCATTGGTCGCAATCACATGCCACGGCGCATATTCTGTATTCGTGCGTTGCAACATATCTGCAGCAGCTTTGAGATAGTCATCCCAACGGTCACGATTCCGCCAGTCATCTGGAGTGATTTTAAAACGTTTATGCGCGGTTTCTTCGCGGGCTTTAAACCGCGCAGCTTGCTCATCCTTATCTATGGCTAACCAGAACTTGATGACAACCGTTTGACTGTTATATAGGTCCTTTTCAAAGCGATTAATTTCATCATATGCCCTCTGCCATTCAACGGTATTAGCAAATCCTTCAATCCGCTCAACCAAAACACGACCATACCAACTGCGATCAAAAATCGTGATTTTCTCTTCAGGGACAATTTTATTCCAAAAGCGCCATAAGTAAGGACGGCGTAGTTCATATTTTTCAGGTGCTGCTATGGTATGAATTTCATATTCGCGTGGGTCTAACTTTTTAACAATACGTTTAATTGCTCCGCCTTTCCCTGCGGCATCCATCCCTTCAAACACGATCACCACGTTGCGTGAATCAAAACGTAAAGCTTCAGCCACCTTACGGCTTAATTTTTTTAATTCTTTTTTATAATCGGCTTCATCAGCGACGGCTGTACTTGGCTCCAATAAAGCCTGTGGTGTTTTGGCTTGTTTCCAACGCCCTACCGCTTTAGTTTCATGTGTTGGACAATGTTTTAAAGTGCGTAAAATATACTGTGCAAATTGCTGATCACGGACTTGCTCATCTTCACAGTCGATAATGATCCAGTCATGACTAAAACGCTGACGTAAACGTTGCAAGTTGTCATATTGTTTTTTATTGCGCCAATCTAAACCATGCAATTTATGCCAACGCGCTTCACTCGGGTCCATTTCATCCAAACGTTTTTGTAAAGATTTCCAAGATAAATCGAACCAGACCTTAATCACATCGACATGATTATTTTTTAGGTCTCGTTCATAAGCCCGCATGTTCTCGACATATTCATCAAATAAGGTTTCATCCAAAGGCTTTGACACATGCATGGCGGTACTCAGTAAGTCACTGTACCAGTTTCCAAACATCACCATGATTTGCCCTTCGGCAGGAATAAACCGTGCATAAGACTGCCAAAAGGTTTGTTTTGGATTAAATATGATCGGGGCATCCGCTTTCACCCTTAAGTAACGTGGATCAACCCATTCACGGAGCTGTTTGACGGCCTCCCCCTTACCCGCAAGCTCTATTCCGCTGACTAAAATCAACACGCTTTTGGCATTGGGCTGACGGCTGGTATTTTTCAGTTGATATTGCGCTTCAATTAGCTCAACCGAGAGTTGTTCTTCATCCATCAATTGAAATTCTGTTTCTTTTAAGCTCATGGCGGACCCTTGGTTTTATTCTGTTTTGAGTATAACCATGCCGTTCATCACACAACAATGCTTTCATGTATATGCTGAAATGCAAAATATGACCATTTCTGCAACAAACTGACTCAGATTAACCTGTAATTTCGTCACTTTGTCATAGCCCTAAGCTACAACACCCACTAAGATTCAAACATCTAAAAAATAATTGAGACACTCAATGTCCAAACTTGCAGTATTAGATGATTTACTTGAACTGTATTACCAGTTGAACTACCACAAAAAGCCAGAAATTTTACAGCGTTTACAAGATGTCCAGCAGTGGCAAAAACAGCGTATGCAACGCACACATGCCATACAATTTGCTGAAAAACACAATGTGCTGATGTCTGAATATTTTATTAATCGTTTATATGGCGGTCCTGATTTTGATGCATTAGCAGCACAAATTGCTCGTCTCACGCGCTATGCACACAAAGCTGAAAAATTGATTCCAGACAATGCTATAAAGACTGGTACTTCGGGCGTACAACTTGCGATATTGGCCGTACAGCTTGATGAACAAGTGGCCATGCAATTATTAGAAGATTATCCATCCAATCTGACCCTAACCGATGAAATGATGCGCCAGACTTATCTTAAGCTTGATCAGGGCAAGGACCGTATGTTACAGCTGCAACTATTGGACGATTTAGGTCGTAATTTAGATAAATATATGCGCTCATTTATGGTCTATACCGCCTTTAAGATGTGCAAAGGTGCAGCAATAAAATATAACTTCGAAGTGATGTATGACTTTATGCAAGATGGCTTTCTCGCAATGAAACCACTTAAGTCAGCAGAAAAATTTGTGCGTGAATTTACCACTGTAGAACGTCAAATCATTGACCGTGTACATGCTGGAGACCCGAACCCGTTTCAGCCGGCGGCTTAACAAAATTATCATCCCATAAAGCCCATGTTTGATATAAAACAGACAAGGCTTGCAAGGCTGAATTCAGATTTTTTATAGGGGATTTGCAAAGCAATTACAGCAGACCCTTATTTTTTCTGTATATTATTCACAACAAATGCAAATGACTGCTGTATAACAACAGAGAATCTGTCATCATGCTTGCAAAGCAACATTAACCCTATTTATAAGTTAGGAGTGACTCTAATGTCTAACGAGAATCAAACGCCTGCCCCTACACCTGAGTCGGCACAAAATACAGACAAAGCGAGTCCATTCTTAACTGAACCTTTACCACAAGGGACAGCGCAAGGTCAGCAACAATCTTTAGAACAACGTCTGACCGACACACCTGTGACAGGTTCAGTACCCAAATATAATCTGCCACGTGGCGCGAACACAGGTAATGTTGGGCCAACCACACACTTTGGTTATCAGACCGTGAGCAGCGAAGATAAAGCGCAAAAAGTCGCGGAAGTTTTCCACTCAGTGGCTGCGAAATACGACATCATGAATGATTTGATGTCATTTGGTATTCACCGTCTATGGAAACGTTTTGCCATTAACATGTCAGGTGTTCGTCGCGGTCAGCACGTACTGGATATTGCAGGCGGTACAGGTGACCTTGCTAAAGTGTTCAGTCGTGAAGTTGGTCCGACAGGTCATGTGGTGCTTTCAGACATTAACGAATCGATGCTCAATGTCGGTCGTGACCGCCTCATTGATGCTGGTTGTACCAATGTCGATTTCGTTTTGGCCAATGCTGAAACTTTAGAACCTTTTGCAGACAACAGTTTTGACCTATTAACCATTTCATTTGGTCTACGTAACGTGACTGACAAAGATGCTGCTCTTGCTGCAATGTACCGCGTTCTTAAGCCAGGTGGTCGTTTACTGATTTTAGAATTCTCTAAACCGGTATTTGAACCATTCTCAAAACTGTATGACTTATACTCATTCACTGCATTACCAATTATGGGAAAAATCGTAGCAAATGACTCTGAAAGTTATAAATACCTTGCAGAATCAATTCGTATGCACCCAGACCAACGTACTCTTAAAGGTATGATGGAAAATGCAGGCTTCCAAAACTGTGATTATCACAACTTAACGGGTGGTATCGTAGCCGTACATCGTGGTTTCAAACTTTAATACTGCAGGCTGAACTATGTGGTCGATTCTCGCACTTGGTGCAGTTGAACGCTTAATTCATCATGTCATTGATCTGGATGCTATTACTCGCATCCAACTGAATGAATTGCAAGGCAAAATGCTTCGTGTGGTGATCGATTCACCACAGTTGTCGGTGGATGTGTTTTTTGACAATCAGAAAGTTCGCTTAGAACCGACGCCAACAGGACACTCTGAAACCGCATCTATCTTTGAGCAACGCCCTTACGAGCAGCAGTCAAGTACGACCGAAGCAACGGCGACCTTGCATGTCAAAACGGTCGTCGAGCTCCTTAAACTGCTGTTGGCTGAAGATGTCGGCAATATCCCATTGCAAGGTGATTATCATTTATTGCAGGATATCCAACGCATTATGCAGCAAGCTGAGCCCGATTTAGCTTCGCATTTAAGCCCTTGGATAGGTCCAAGCCTTGCGCATGAAATTGGTAAGTTGCAACTTGCCCCCAAATATCTCAAACGTACTTTACAAAGCCATTTGTTCTTTGCTGAAGACGCGTTAAAAGAAGATTCTGGCTTGTTTGCCCCACGTTGGCAAATGGATGACCTGAATCAAGACACCCGAATTTTGAATCAAAATCTGGACCGTGCAGAAGCAAAAATTCAGCAGCTGCATAGCCAAATTGACTCATTACAAGACAACACTTAAGACTAGGTAATTGCACATATGATTCCGCACGTTTCACGTTTACTCGACCTTTGGCGCATCGCTGCGCACTATAGACTCGACACGTTGTTTCCTGCGGAAGAATTACCGGAAAAAGCCCGTCATATTCTTTCTCTCATTCGCATGCACCCTGCGGCATGGTCAAGCCGCGAGCGTAAAAATCCGCTCAAGCTCAAAGAAGCCATGGAAGAGATGGGCCCGCTGGCCATTAAAATGGGGCAATTACTGTCTACCCGTCGTGACTTGATTCCACCTGAAGTTTTACAGCAATTGGTACTACTACAAGACCGTGTAAAACCTTTTTCGAATGACGTTGCCAAAATGCGCATTCAGGAATCACTCAAAGCGGATGTGAATACATTATTTGCACGCTTTGACGAGCAACCATTAGCCGCAGCATCTATTGCACAAGTGCATACTGCTGCCCTGCATGATGGTCGCGAAGTCGTGGTAAAAGTGACTCGCCCAAATATTCGCAATCAAATTCTGGAAGATTTTGAAATATTAGAGTGGCTTGGTCAGTTCCTTGAAAAACGTCTAGAAGCCGCTCGTGCCCTGCATTTATCTGAAATTATTCAGGACTACCGTCAAATTATTCTCAATGAGTTGGATTTGACTTTAGAAGCGGATAACACCCGTCGTATGCGTCATTACTTCACCGGTTCAAGCATGATGTACGTGCCTGAAGTCTACATGGACAGCCGTGATGTCATGGTCGAAGAACGTATTACCGGTGTGCCTATTTCAGATATTGCGACCTTTGATCGCTTGGGTATGGATCGTAAAGATTTAGCCGAAAAAGGGCTCACCATTTTCTTTACCCAAGTGTTCCGCGATAACTTCTTCCATGCAGACATGCATCCGGGGAATGTCTTCGTCGAAACCATCAATCCTAGCAATCCACGCTTTATTGCCTTGGACTGCGCGATTATGGGTGAGCTTTCAAAGCACGACCAAATGACCGTAGCACGCATGCTACTTGCGGTTATGAACAGCGACTTTATGCAGCTGATTCAAATCGTGCATCAAGCGGGTTGGATTCCACCGGGTACAGATCAAGATGCCTTAGCACGTGAAATGCGTCGCACTGTTGGCCCAATGGTCTCTAAACCAATGCATGAATTGGACTTCGCCGGCATTCTGATTCAAGTGATGGATATTGCGCGTCGTTTCCATTTAGAGATTCCGCCACAACTGATGTTGCTGCTCAAAACCTTGGTCCATGTCGAAGGCTTAGGAACGGATCTCTATCCTGAATTGGATATTTGGAGTTTAGCAAAACCAATCCTCACCGATTGGATTAAAGCGCAAATGAATCCGCAGAAAAACTTAAAAGAACTCGGACAAAAAATTCCAGACTTACTTTTAGGTGCGCAAGATTTACCAACGCTGATGATCGACAGTCTGAATGGTTTAAAAAATCAGTCGGCTTGGCATGCTAAACAACTCAATGAACTGCAAAGCATGCGCTTGCAAATGGAACATCAGCAAAAGCGTAGTTGGGTCTTTGGCAGTGTTATGGCCATCTTCCTCTCCATTGCGATAATTGCGCCATGGTACGTTTCCATCGTATTAATTGCACTTTCAAGCTTACTTGCCATTTGGCGTGTGTTTAAATAATCTGTATTTAAATGATCTTGATGTATCCATAAATCCTTTAAGCCTTTTGGCAATAAAGGGCTTAAAGCTATAAAAACAAAAAATTTAAATAAGGCTGAACGCCATGTCATACAGTTATTTAGGGGTACTGTATGGTCGAAATCCACTCAGAGCGTGCGCCACTGCATTGCTATATAGTTTTTCGACCCTGCTTGATGTGTTGGTTCAATTAAATATACACATGCCGTTTCTAAACTGGCAACCGTCAGCCAACACCATCCTGTATCGGATGCAGCTTAGCGCTGCATTTTGGTGGATCATTCTCTTTAATGCACTTCCCTGTTTATTCCTACTTTGTTTGCGACAGCAAAAACTGATAGCCGGGTTAAATTATTGGTTATTAGCTGGGGCCGTGGTTTTTATCATTAATCTACTTGCTTGGGCGGTCTTTCCAATGGCGACATGGGCAATCGTCTGCCTCAGTTTGTTTCAATTGCATCGGCATAATGAACAATTATTACAGCATTCCTGAGTGACACCCTGATATGACTGAGAAGTCATTTGTCGTAAGTTTCAGCCATTGGGTCTGTGCAAAAACGCACTAGAATAATTCTACGACTGTATTTTAAGCGACTGCCATGACTCAAATTTTGCAAAAAAAACCGCCTGCGCTCAATATCCGTGCTGGCCATTTAGCCCGCCAACTGATTGAACAAGAAGGTTTAAACGCTGCTCAAGTGGATATCCTGCCCGGTGCTGCTGGTGGCCCGAAAGGCATTGGTATTCAAGGTTTAGATCAGGCGATTTTTGCTGACTTTTTGCCACGTGCGCAACAAAAGCGTACTTTAATTGGTTCATCGATTGGCAGTTGGCGCTTTGCCAGTATTGCTGCTTGGGGAGCTATCGAAGGCACGAAACGCCTCTCTGAGCTGTATACCAATCTGAGCTTTCATAAAAAGATGAGTCGTCAAGAAGTCAGCGATGTGTGTCGTGGCATGCTGATCGATTTGATTCAAGGTCAAGCAGCGGCACTGGTTAATCACCCGGATTATCACCTCACTGTGCTTTCAGTCAAAGCTCAGCATATTTTCCAAAGTGATAAAGCTCTGCCTCTATTAGCCTCTGTCGCAGGAATCGTGGGAACGACAGCGCTCGCACGTAAACACAGTCGTTATTTCATGCAGCGTGTAATTAGTCAGCCTGTGTCAGGTCATCAATTTACCGTGGCGGATGATGGCTTTACCACGCATTATCATGCATTGACTCAAGACAGTGTCATGCCGTGGCTTATGGCTTCTGCATCTATTCCCGGTGTCATGGCCGCGATACGTGATATCCCTGATGCGCCACAAGGCAGTTACCGCGATGGCGGCCTGATTGACTATCATATTGACCTACCCTTCCAAAGTCAGGGCATCGTGCTGTATCCGCATTTCACGGATAGCATCACCCCAGGTTGGTTTGATAAATTATTTAAACGTCAGGCTAATCCAGACAATCAAGCGCGTACCCTGTTACTATCACCTTCACAAGAGTACCTTGCAAGCTTGCCGCTTGGCCGACTGCCTGACCGTAAAGACTTTACCCTCAAAGGCTTAGACAACCAACAACGCATTAAAATGTGGAACCAATGTGTGGCTGAAAGTCAGCGTATGGGCGATGAGTTTTTGGAAATGGTTGAGAAGCAACACTTCCCAGCAGTCATGCAAGCACTCTAAGCGTTACAGTAATCTCTTGCGAGGGACGCTATAATCCTGTTTCAGAATTTTGAGCTTATTTAGTATAGATTTATGCGGATATTTTTAACTGTTTTGCAGTATGCCTGCATCGCTTTTGCACTTTTCCTTGTTTATCAAGTGTCAACCGCCTTGATCAGCGGCCAATACGATTTAATGGAAGTGGTAGCAGATGTCGGTACCATTTTAATTTGTATCGATTTGGCGGTGTTTTTATTTACCAGTAATGCAAAACAAGGCATTAGCATCGAAGACTATGCGAAACAATTGGAACAAAAGCCGTCAAAATTGGTATATGTCACCCGTAAATTGGGACATTTCGGTATTTTGCTGATCATTACCAGTTGGATTGTACCGATGATTCGCTAATGTATTTTAGTTCAATAAAAAGGATCATCATGTGTTCATGATGATCCTTTTTTATGTCATCGGATTTTATTTATCCGAAGAAATTAACCCGTCCAGTTTTTACATCATACACTGCACCAACAATCGCCACTTTACCTTCTTGCACCAACTGCTGTAGCACTTCACTATTTTGCAAAATATAGCGGATGTTGTAATGTACATTCATTTGCGTCACTTGCTCTAAAAATGCCGGACTCAGCGTTTGTGGTTGCATCAATTCGGCAACACGCGATACAGACTCATTGAGTGGCCCCAGCACATATTGAATATGCGGCATACGCGTCAAGCTCTGAATCGATTGACCGGCTAAATGCAACTGACAAGCACTGCTAACCGCACCACAGTCCGTATGACCAAGCACTACGATCACTTTGGCGCCTTTGGCTTCGCAGGCAAATTCTAAAGAACCCAATACTTTTTGCCCTGCGACATTCCCCGCTATGCGTAAACTAAATAAATCGCCAATTCCAACATCAAAGATCATTTCAGTCGGCGCACGAGAATCCATGCAACCTAACACTGCCGCAATCGGATGCTGCCCTTCTTCAGCGGTCACCCGCAGTTGCCGATAGATATCTCGTTGCAAACGCTCATTTTGTACAAAACGTTCATTGCCTGCTTTAAGCAAAGCGAGCACGTCCTCTGGGTTCAAACGTTGCTGTAAAGCTGCTGTACTAATATCTATATCTAATGCCGCCTCCTGCGCATCGGCATAGTGTGTCTTGAAACCAATCAACTGCACTTGCACTTTACGCTGTGCTGCCTTTTCCTGTTGGTACTCTTGAATGAGTTGGAAAATATCAGCATCCATATCACTCACATGTGTGGCATCAATCACCACTTGTTCGCCGCGATGGATATGTTCCAATGCAGATATTAATGCCGAACGGTTGAGAAAACTGACTTGTGAAGGCAATTCAATCCGTGTAATCACCCCATGTAAATGATGCTCTTTATACACCTTCAGTCCCTTATTAAAATTGGCATATAAAATAAAGGCCGCACTACTGGCTAAACCAATCAAGATTCCGAGCAATAAGTCTGTGAATAAAATCGCCAGTAAGGTAATGATAAAAGGAATAAATTGTTTCCAACCTTTTAAATACAACTGTTTAAACAATTTGGGATGTGTCAGTTTAAACCCAGTGAGGATTAAAATTGCGGCTAATGCTGAAAGCGGAATCATGTTCATCAAAGGCACTAAACACAGTACGGCAAACAAGAGCAATACGCCATGAAAGATGGCAGAACATTTACTTTTAGCTCCAGCACTGGCATTGACCGAACTACGAACAATTACTGACGTTAGCGGCATCCCGCCTATAGCACCCGAAACGACATTACCGATGCCTTGCGCCCATAACTCTCGGTTGGGGGGTGAAGAGCGCTTATGCGGATCTAATTTATCTGCTGCTTCTAAATTCAATAAAGTTTCTAATGACGCCACAACCGCCAAAGTAATTGCACCCGTATAAATCAGAGGATTATTTAAAGCGGTCCAATCCGGAAAGATCATCACATTTTGTGGCTGATCCCAAAGGTTAGGAAGTTGGATGAGATTTGATGGATGAACTGCAAAAGACGAGCCACTAAGCACCAACATGGCATTACATAGTGCAGCGAGGACTACAGCAACCAAGGCTGAAGGCAGAACCCAGTTTTTGCATGGACTCCTCTCCCAAAGCAACATCAAGACAATGCTACCTATACCGATCAGAACGGCACCGATATCCCATTGCAAATCGAGCGGCTGTGACTGCCACAGCAC
>NZ_LQXP01000033.1:0-43236 GCF_003268405.1 Acinetobacter sp. CFCC 11171
GATTACTGCTCATGCGTTAGGTTTTGGTTTATATGATAAGCCTGTACAAATCTTAGAAAATTTGGATCATTGGAAAGATGTAGGTTATGAATTAGAAAGTGGAACTTATCAAGAAGGTCATAGTGTCATTCTTTCAAGAAATCCTGAAAATAGCCCATTATCTATTAATGAATACCAAACTAAAGAAGATTTATTAAAAACATTTGTTGCTGAAAATATTAATCAAGAAGTTGATTTTATAAAATCAGAAATAGAATTCTTTTTAAATGAGGGATTAAAGCCAGAAGATATAATGGTAATTTCTTTAGATGATAGAAATGCTAAAAATTACTTTAGAAATTTATCTGCAAAATTAAGTGATATAGGTATTTTGACAAATAACGTACTAACAACATACTCCGAAAATCCACCTTTTAAAATTGAAAAAATGGTTACGTTGTCAACGGTTCATCGGGCAAAGGGGAATGAGGCTGCGTGTGTCTTAGTCTTGGGTATTGATGCTATGTATCAAACAAAAGATTATAGAAGAACAAGGAATAAAATTTTTACAGCCTTTACACGAACAAAAGCTTGGTTGAGGGTATCGGGTGTTGGGCAAAATGCTCAACATTTTGAAAATGAAATTAAGATAAGTTTAGAAAATTCACCGAAATTAATCTTTAGAGTTCCTAATAAGAAGGAATTGGAGCATCTTCAACGAGATTTAGGCTCTAAATCTATACAACTTCAATTGTTTAGAGATGAATTTAAAAAACTTCAAGATGCAGGAATGACAAATCAGGAAATTGAGGAAGAGATGCAAAGGTTAATGGGGGGGAGTGATGACGGATATTGATATTAATCTAAATATTCGTAAAGTTGCTTCAATAGCTGTAAATCTAAAAATTGATTTACAGCACGGAGCTAGAGTGTCTTTGCAAGTTTCAGATGAGCTTAAAAAAATTGCTAGGACAAGTATATATTATAAAGATATATATGACCGTATAACAGACTATGCTGAATTTAATCTAATGTTGTTTGATAGATCTTGCTTTCAATTTTTCGAAAAAAGGAATCAGTATGGTCAGCAAGAGTTAAGATATGCCTATTATCCTAATCCATATAAATTTGCAGAATTTCAAAAAGAATTAAAAGATTGCAATGAACTTTTAGAACAAAATATATTAACTCAACAAGAATATGAGCAATTTATTAGTGAGGCAATTTTTACTCATGATATTCCATCAATAAGATATGACTATTCTCCAAGTCAGTATAATTCAAAATTTCATCCTGCTTCTCATTTTCATATTGGCTTTCATTCAGAAAATAGATGGCCAGTTTCAAGAATCTTAACTCCGTATACTTTTTTTATTAAAATATTAGCGATGTATTATTCAGATATATGGGTAGAGTATTTTCAATATTCTTCGGATGCTACTTTGAATGATTTATTCCAAGCTTCTAAACAGGAAAGTTATCGTGTTCCAACTGTGTTTTTTAGTGACGAAGATGAAAAAAGACTAGTTGTAAATTAATTTCGTTTATTGCAGAAATGTAAAAGAAAGTTGCTGAAATCAATTTTATATCTTAAGATATATCTTAATAAATCTTAAGGTGTATCTTTGCGATGTCAAATTCAGACCTCCTTGGTGTTAACGACAGTCCTGCTAAAACCCGCAAACGCCTGTTTGAAGCAGGGCACATGAAACTATTGGTACTGCATCTCATCTCCCAAGCGCCTAAGTTTAGTTACGACATCATTAAAGATGTCGGCGCAATCGTGAGCGGCGGCTACAGCCCAAGCACAGGGACAATTTACCCAACGCTGAACTACCTCGAAGAACAGCAGTACATCCATGCAGAACTAAATGCCGAAGACCGTAAACAATACAGCGTTACGCAGTCAGGCTTAGCGCATCTTGATGCCGAAAAAGCCACAGTAGAGAAAATCCTCTGCCGTTTTGATACCCGTAAGCAGATTCATAACAATGAACAATACGTCGACATCAAACGTGCGATGGAAAACTTAAAAGCATCACTGCGCATCAAAATTCAGCACTGTGAACTAACACCTGAACAGGTCTATGCCATTGCAGAAAAAATCGATCAGGCGGCAGTCGAAATCAGCCGTATGGAGGTGACGCAATGAAACAGCATCAATATAAAATTACGCTCAAACACATTGCTGATGCGCAGGGCAATCCTTCGACTTATACCGAAGCGTTGCAGTTTAATGCCTACAACCATGATGACATGTTTAAGGTGCTGGAGCATTTGACCAAAGCGCAATTGTTAGATGATGAAAAGACCAAAGCCTTTGCTGTGGGTCTGAAACTGTTTGGTGAAACCTTGTTGGAAAATAAAGACCATCCTTTATTTAAAGATTTCATGCCGCATTTCGGCCAATTTATGAAAACACTAAAACAAACCGTAAAAGCCCAGAACGCAGCCCAAGACGAATAATAGGTATTTACAGATGAATCAACTCCCAAAATTTCATCCCAAACACATGACTTGGCTGATGCCCCTAATTCTGTCCGGCATTATGAGCGGTTCAATTTCCTGCTTTAATATGCTGATGAATAAAGGCTTAGTTGAAGGCTTTCTTGGTATTTGGCTGCGCGCTTGGGGTATGTCATGGATGGTGGCGTTCCCGCTCATTTTGATCGTGTTGCCATTGGTGCGTAATACGTTAATGAAGTTTGTACGCCTGCCGAATGAGTCTGCATCCAAATAAAAGGAAAATATGCTTAGTCATGAGTTGAATGTGACTGCATCGCATCTTGAATGATGGCTGTTAATTCAGTCAGTGATTTGACACCTGCAATACGTTGAATCACTTGCCCGCGATAAAACAGCAAGGTTGAAGGCAGTCCATAAACGTTATAACGCAAGGTTAGTATCGGTGAGGAATCAATATTTACCTTGCCAAATTTGAGCTGTGCATGCTGCGCGGACATTTGCTTTGCACACTGCTCAAATACAGGGAAGTTCTGCACACAGGGCGCGCACCAGTCTGCATAGAAGCGAATCACGGCAAAACCGTCGAACCATTCATAGTCACTGGCGTTATCTTCATTGTATTCAATGATCTGAGACATGCTTGGCCTATTATTCATTTACGAAATACAGTACAGATTATACATAAGTCCATGTTTATTCATTCTGCGGCATTTCTATGTTCAAATAGTGCAGAGATAGATGAATAGTCAATAATTGAAAAGGAAAAACAATGTCACAGCAAAGCATGCAGCAGGTTATTATTACTGAACCGGGCGGTGTCGATAAACTGGCGTATGAAAGCGTTGCCATCCCAGATGCGAAAGCGGATGAAGTGTTGGTAAAAGTGCATGCCTTTGGTATTAACCGTCCAGACATTTTACAGCGCCAAGGCTTGTACCCAATGCCGAAAGGGGTAACACCAGTACCGGGTCTGGAAGTGGCGGGTGAAGTAGTTGCTGTGGGTGCAGATGTCACTTTGTTTAAAGTGGGTGATAAAGTCTGCGGTCTGACCAATGGTGGCGGTTATGCTGAGTATTGTGTTGTACCTGAAAGCCAAACCTTGAGTATTCCTGAAGGTGTGAGCTTTACTCAAGCAGCGGCCATTCCTGAAACGTTTTTTACAGTTTGGGCAAATGTATTCCAAATGGGTAAAGCCAAAGCAGGTGAAACGGTACTTATTCATGGCGGTACTAGCGGTATTGGTACTACAGCGATTATGTTGTGTAATGCTTTAGGTATGAAAACCTTTGCGACGGTAGGTTCAGATGAAAAAGTCGCTGCGATTTCAAATATTACTCATGCCATTAACTATAAAACTCAAGACTTTGAGCAAGTGATTAATGAAGCGACCAATGAGCAAGGTGTAGATGTCATTTTAGATATTGTTGGCGCACCGTATTTGGCGCAGAACCTCAATCTATTACGTCGTGATGGTCGTTTGGTCTATATCGCATTTTTAGGCGGTTCAAAGGCCAAAGAAGTGAAGTTGGGTCAAATCATGATGAAGCGTTTGACCATTACAGGCTCAACCATGCGTGCGCGTAATACTGCAGAAAAAGCAGAGATTGCTAAAGGCATTCAGGAAAATGTTGTTCCGTTATGGTCTAAAGGTGAATGCCTGCCAATGATCTACAAGACATTTAAGTTTGATCAAATTCAAGAAGCACATGCAGCCATGGATACAGGTGATCATGTGGGTAAGATTGTGGTCGAAGTAATTTAAATATAAATTTTTGAGAATAAAGTATTTAAGAAATACAGTTCTAAAGTAAGAAGAGAGGGCGTTGTCCCTCTTTTTTTATTGTCTTACTAAATTTTAGGCATAAAAAAACCAGCTTATCGCTGGGTTCTTTATTACACCATCATCAGTAGAAGAAGAATGGTGCCCGAGGCCAGACTCGAACTGGCACGCTTTGTGGGCGGGGGATTTTAAATCCCCTGTGTCTACCGATTTCACCACTCGGGCTTAACAAGATTGGAGGCGGAGGTCGGAATCGAACCGGCGTACACGGAGTTGCAGTCCGCTGCATGACCACTCTGCCACCCCGCCATGTCTTGTTGATGCGTATATTAGCAAGCTCTGAAAAAAAAACAATAGCAGATTCATCTGTATGAGCATAAAAGCAGCATACAAGGTAAAAAATTTAAAATAATCATGTATTATGTGCAAAATTGATTCATATCATCACTTGGAGAAGTGCCGTGGCATTAGTTTTAGATGGTCGTGCATTGGCGAAGAAAATTGAAGCTGACTTGTTGACTCGCGTAGAAGCGCTAAAAGAGAAAACTGGTCGTACCCCAATTCTTGCGACTATTTTGGTAGGTGACGATGGTGCATCTGCAACTTATGTACGTATGAAAGGGAATGCTTGCCGCCGTGTTGGTATGGATTCATTAAAAGTTGAGCTTCCTAAAGAAACTACAACTGAGCAATTACTTGCTGAAATTGAAAAATTAAATGCAAACCCAGATGTTCACGGTATTTTGTTACAACACCCAGTACCTGCTCAAATTGACGAACGTGCTTGCTTCGATGCAATCTCTCTTGAAAAAGACGTAGATGGCGTGACCTGCTTAGGTTTTGGTCGTATGGCAATGGGTGAAGCTGCGTATGGTTCTGCGACTCCTGCAGGCATCATGACCATTTTAAAAGAAAACAACATTGAAATCGCAGGTAAACATGCGGTTGTTGTGGGTCGTTCTGCAATTTTAGGTAAACCAATGTCTGCGATGCTACTTGAAGCGAATGCAACAGTGACCACTTGCCACTCACGTACTCAAAACTTAGCTGACTTTGTTAAGCAAGCTGACATTATTGTGGGTGCGGTAGGTAAAGCTGAATTGATTCAAAAAGATTGGATCAAACCGGGTGCTGTAGTGGTTGATGCTGGCTTCCATCCACGTGATGGCGGCGGTGTAGGTGATATCCAATTGGTGGGTATTGAAGAAGTTGCTTCTGCTTATACACCTGTTCCGGGGGGTGTAGGTCCTATGACCATTACAACGTTGATCCGTCAAACTGTTGAAGCTGCTGAAAAAGCGTTAGGTTAATCTTTTAATTAAAAGATATTTATGTCACAACGGAGTCTTACCGTTATGACTTATAAATGTAAGAAGCCCGTATGTTACTTTTGTTTCGGCAAAAGTAACCAAAACCATTTGTCATCTGCTGAACTCGACATAATCAGTTTTTTGATTAATGGTGTCGCAGAAACAGTGTTCATTCGATTGAGGCTTGTCTCGCACAGCAGCAGATGACGATGTCGCGTATCTAATACGTTTATAAATTCAAATAAAATCATCTCCAAGGCTTAATATGAGCTGTACTTTCCAATTCCCCAAAGCCCCTGAACATTTACTTAAAGCACTGCATGAAGTCATTCCACATTGTGAATTACATGCTCAACAGTTGCCTGAAACGCCTATTTCTTTATGGTTGATACCGCCTGTATTTCCAACCGATAAAATGGATGATGAAGTCATTCGCCGTATATGGAGTGACACACCGTATTGGATTTTCTGCTGGGCTTCAGGGCTTGCGATGGCGCAGTGGTTATTGGCAGAGCCGCATCATGTCAAAGATAAAGTCGTGTTGGACTTTGGTGCAGGTTCAGGCGTGGTGGCGATTGCCGCGAAAATGGCAGGGGCGAAACGCGTGATCTGCTGTGACATCGACCAAGTGAGCCTAGATGCCTGCCGTGCCAATGCAGAGCTGAATAATGTCGAACTCGAATATTTGGACGATCTGTATAAAGCCGAACAAGTCGATATTTTATTGGCTGCCGATGTGCTGTATGACCAATGCAACCGTTTCTTTTTGGATGAATTTTTAAAGTTTGCTCCAGAAGTGTGGGTGGCAGACAGTCGTGTGAAAAACTTTAGTCATCCTAAATATGAAAAACTCGATGAACGAAGCGCGACAACATGGCCTGATTTGGATGAATCACCTGAGTTTCGAAATGTGAGTTTTTATAAAACCCTATAATTATTGAACCGATAAAAAAATAAGACGCTTTAAGCGTCTTATTTTTTGTCTTTTAAACTGCAAATTTGATTAAGAACAGTTATAGCGAACCACACGTAAGGTTGCAGGGCGAGCATCGAGTGCATCACGCGCGCCTAAGTTTTCAGAGTTACGTAGATCAGGAGTATTTGATAGACCGAAGTTCGCACGTGTATTACCAATTTGACGGCCGTACTGGGTATTTTCCAAAGCAGGATTTGCAATTTCGTTCACGCTTAAGATTTGTAATTTATAGGTCTTTTGCGTATTTAATACTTTTTGGCAAGCACGTTGTAATTTATTGGCATCCAGTTGTTGGTTTTGGCGACCCGCTAAAGTATATGCAAGTGTTGCGCTATCTGCAGATTTGGACTCTATTTGAAAGCCCGTTTGACCATTAAAAGCACGTGGAGTGCTTTGGCAAGCAGCCATCGACATTGCAACAATACCCAAACTTAAAACTTTGTAAATATTTTTCATCATTCATTCGCCGTGTGTATTTGTATGTTCAGTATGCCATAGTCCGTCTGTCGACTCGATGGCGAAAACCAAGAAAGCCAAAGAAGTTTGATTAAATCTTTGATGCAGCCGAAACGATGAGTAGATGGAAATGGAGATAAAAAAAGCTCATCAAAATAGGCTTTGATGAGCTTAAGTGGAATAGCAGGGCTGAGCGACTTAATCGTCAGTGATCATGCTATGTTTTTTCGTATCTTTCATGAAGACATAGGTAATTAAAGATAAACCAATCATGAATGTAATGTAGTAGAAGAAGTAGTTTTCATGGCCTGCATTTTTGAAGCTCAAAGCTACAAGTTCTGCGGTACCACCAAAGAGTGTATTTGCAATGGCATAAGGTAATGCAACACCTAAGGCACGGATGTGTGCAGGGAACAACTCTGCTTTCACTACAGCATTAATCGCAGTATAACCAGTGACAATCACCATACCACTCATGCAAAGCATAAATGCTGTGGTTGGGCTAGTCGTAGAACCGATACCGTTGAAAATTGGAATGGTGAAGAGTACACCAAGCACACCAAAGGCGATCATAATTGGCTTACGACCAATTTTGTCTGAAAGCGCACCGACAGCAGGTTGTAAAAGCATAAAGATGAAAATCGCAGCAGTGGTAATTTCGGTAGCTGTGGTTTTCTCAAAGCCAGACGTGTTGACCAAATATTTTTGCAAATAAGTTGTAAAGGTGTTGAACGCTAAAGTACCACCGGCAGTTAACATGATCACAGTGAAGGCTTGTTTAGGGTATTTGGTAAATAACGCTAAAGCCCCTGATTTTGGACCACCATTTTTAGCTTGTTCTTGAGCTTCTTTAGAGGATTGAGTTTCAACTAAACCGCGACGAATCCAGAACACCACAATTGCGAGCAAAGCACCGATAAAGAAGGGAACACGCCAGCCCCATTCAGTTAAAGCTTGTTCTGAGAAATTGCGCTGTAAAATAATTAAAACGCAAAGTGCCAGTAGCTGACCTGAAATCAGTGTGACATATTGGAAACTTGAGAAGAAACCACGATGGTTTTTACCTGCCATTTCAGTCAAATAGGTCGCACTAGAGCCATATTCACCGCCGACACTTAAGCCTTGGAGTAAACGCGCTAAAAGTAGAATAGCGGGTGCGAGCATCCCTACAGAATCGTAGGTTGGCGCACATGCGATCATCAGTGAGCCGACACACATCAACGATACAGACAGCGTCAAACCTGCTTTACGACCTTTACGGTCCGCATAAATACCCATGACCCATGCGCCGATTGGACGCATTAAGAAACCGAGTGCAAAGACTGCAGCTGCTTGTAAGAGTTTTACAGTATTGTCACCGTCAGGGAAAAATTGCGGTGCAAAGTAAAGGGTAAAGGCAGCGTAGACATACCAGTCGTACCATTCAACGAGGTTGCCGGCAGATCCGCCGAGGATAGATTTGACACGAGTTTTTCTATCCAATTGTTCAGGAACAACTGGCTCAGATGAGTTTGACACATCATTCTCCAAGGAATGAATGCAAAACATATCCATTTAAACTCTTTGGGAAAAGTTTAAATCAATATATTTTGTCGAAATGGGAGATGGAACTATATTTTTTTAATTTATACTCCTGTTGTCGCAGAAAATCATGCGACTTTAGTCTATAAAATGCGATATTTTTGACCAGATACATTTTTCACGACTAAATGAAAACAACAAAGCCTCATAGATTGAGGCTTTGATGGGGAAAACATGCTGTTTTTGATCAGATTGATCAATAACTCATCTTCAAATAACCCTGATCAATGCTCCTGAATTTTGGAATGGTGTTTGGTGTCTTTCATAAAGACGTAGACCAATAACGAAATAAAAATCATGATGGTCACATAGATGAAGAACCAAGACTCGTGACCAGCTTCTTTAAAACTTAGCGCAAAGAATTCTGCCGTACCACCAAAGAGGGTATTTGCAAGTGCATAAGGCAGCGCAACACCCAATGCGCGAATATGTGCAGGGAACATTTCTGCTTTTACAACCGCATTGATCGAGGTGTATCCCGTGACAATCACTAGACCCGCGAGACAGAGCCAAAATGCGGTCCAATAATCTTGAGTTTGTCCTAAGGCACTAAATAGAACATAGGTGAACAGCACCCCTAAGATCCCGAAGGCGATCATTAGAGGCTTACGACCAATTTTATCGGATAGACCGCCTGCAAGTGGCTGTAAACACATAAAAATAAACAGGGCTAAGGTGGTGATTTGTGTGGCCTCAGGTTTACTAAAGCCAGAGGTATTGACCAGATATTTTTGCAAATAAGTGGTGTAGGTATAAAAAGCCAATGTACCCCCGGCTGTTAAAAATAACACCGTGAAGGCTTCTTTCGGATAATGTTTAAATAGAGAAAATAAGCCAGATTCAGGTTGGTCTTTTTGCTCTTGTGCATTTTTAAAGGATTGGGTTTCTAGCAGGCCACGTCGAATACGGAAAACCACTACCGCTAAACACGCACCGATAAAGAATGGAATACGCCAGCCCCAATCATGCAATTGTTCTTCGGTCAGCAACCATTGCAAAATCAGTAACACGCACAGTGCCGTCAACTGACCTGCAATCAGTGTCACATACTGAAAGCTTGAAAAAAAACCACGACGGTCGCGGTCAGCCATTTCACTGAGGTAGGTCGCACTAGCGCCATATTCACCGCCGACACTTAAACCTTGAATCAGTCGAGCTACCACGAGAATAATTGGTGCCATAATGCCAATTTGGTCATGTGTTGGAGAAATGGCAATCATCAATGAGCCGATACACATCAGTGTGACGGAGAGGGTTAACCCTGACTTTCGACCTTTTTTGTCTGAATAGATCCCCATAATCCATGCACCAATGGGCCGCATTAGGAAGCCCACTGCAAAGATGGCCGCGGCTTGGAGAAGCTGTGCAGTCTGACTGCCCTGAGGGAAAAAAGCATGGGCGAAATAGAGGGTGAATGCCGCATAGACATACCAATCGTACCATTCAACAAGATTGCCGGCTGAACCACCGAGAATGGATTTTACTCGGGTCTTTGTATCTAAATTTGATTGAGTAACAATTTCTTCCGTCATTTTAAAATCCATCTTTTTTTATTGTGTGAAAATATCTTATGCGTATCGAAAAGCATGAAATGTAAACTAAAAAAGAGGTTTTGTTTAAAAAGTGTACAAATCAACAACTTGTCATGAATTTTGCTTTGAATAATGGTTTGGGCCTTAAAATGATTGATTTCATACTTGAGCCAGCAGGCTTTTAAACGTACATTTAAAATATAACTTCTCATTTAATGAGGAATACAAAAACTCAGCGTAAGGATATCGTGACCAAAATAGGTATCTTGATCAAAAAATCATGATCAATGAGAAAAATAATAAAGCAAAGAAAACGAAGCATTGTTGAATAAAAAGATAGAGTAGGAGGGAGCGATGAATACACAACAACAATCAATATATGACATGGTGGTCATTGGTGGTGGAATTAATGGTGTTGGTATTGCCTGTGATGCTGCGGGGCGGGGTTTAAGTGTTTTGCTCTGTGAAAAAGACGATCTCGCGAGCCACACTTCATCTGCAAGCAGCAAGTTAATTCATGGTGGTCTGCGCTATTTAGAACATAAAGAATTTCGTTTGGTACGTGAAGCACTCGCAGAACGCGAAGTTCTCCTTAAAAAAGCCCCTCATATTATTCGACCGATGCGTTTTATCATGCCACATGAACCGCACTTACGTCCGGCTTGGCTGATTCGTACTGGATTATTCTTTTATGATTATTTGGGTAAGCGAGAACAGCTTGCTGGCTCCAATGGTATTGAATTTGATGTGGAAGTTAGTCCTTTAGCACCCAGATTTACTCGGGGATTTGAATATTCCGACTGCGCTGTGGATGATGCACGCTTGGTTGTACTCAATGCAATACAAGCACGAGAACATGGTGCACAGATTCTGACTCGAACAGAATGTTTAAATGCATATAGTAAAGGTGGCATTTGGCAGGTGTGTTTGAAAAATGCCAAGGGTTTGCAAAATGTGCAGGCTAAAGTATTGGTGAATGCGGCAGGTCCTTGGGTTGCTGACTTTATAAAACAGGGTTTAAAGCAAGAGTCACCTTATAGTATACGGCTGATACAGGGTAGCCATATCATTGTTCCAAAGCTCTTTGACGGTGATAAAGCTTTTATTATGCAAAATGATGATCATCGCATTGTTTTTGCGATCCCATATTTAGAACAATATACCCTGATCGGCACGACAGATCGTGAATATCATGCAGACCCAAATCGAGTAAAGATAAGCCAAGAAGAAATCGATTACTTGCTTGATGTGTCAAATGATCACTTTAAAACTCAATTGACGCAAACGGACATCATTTCAACCTATTCAGGTGTGCGTCCGCTGTTTGATGATGAATCAGATAATCCAGCAGCAGTCACGCGAGATTATACTTTGGCACTGACAGATGTAGAAGGTGCAGCATTGCTATCAATTTTTGGTGGCAAGCTCACCACCTATCGAAAACTCGCAGAAGCGGCGCTAGATCAGCTTAAAACTGTTTTTCATCATCGATCCAAGCCTTGGACTGCTGATACAGCATTGCCTGGTGCGGAAAATTTAGAATCAATCGAGCAGTTGATAGTTGAAGTCCAACAAAATGTTAAAGGTGTTTCAAGCAGTCTAGCAAGTCGTTGGGCGCATGCTTATGGGACACGTGTCTGGATATTGCTAAATCATTTAACTTCGATTGATGAGCTTGGGCAAAACTTCGGGCATGGCTTGTATGCTCAAGAAGTAGATTATTTGGTTGAGCATGAGTGGGCGAGAAGCTCTGAAGATATTTTGCAAAGACGCACAAACTTATATTTGCAATTCAGTGCATCTGAAGTTGATGTTTTGGACGAGTACTTAATGGCAATACGTATAAAGCAAAAAGCTCAAGATGTGGCTTAGTTGATATAAAAAAAGACCGCGCAAGGCGGTCTTTTAAATCTTTCTTAATCCCTCTTTTAAAGGAGGGAAATTAAAGGTCGATTAAGCAGATTTTTTTACAGCTTCTAAAAGTTCGTCTTGACGTACTTTAAGTGCTTTTGGTAAGCGATCCCCAAGTTTGTTGAACAATTCAGTGTGGCTTTCAAGTTCTTTGATCCACTGTTCTTTGTCTTGTGAAGTTACAAGCTCGAATTGCTCTTTAGTGAAGTCTGAACCAGTCCAGTTCAATTGTTCGTATGTTGGAACAAGGCCGATAGGTGTTTCAACAGCGTCTGCACGACCTTCACAACGGTCAATGATCCACTCAAGAACACGCATGTTTTGACCGAAACCAGGCCATACAAAGTTACCTTCAGCATCACGACGGAACCAGTTCACGTTGTAGATACCAGGAAGTTTATTGCCAGCAGCTTTAGCTTTAGCAGCAACTTCTTCACCAAGTTCTAACCAGTGAGAGAAGTAGTCAGCCATGTTGTAACCCGCAAATGGAAGCATTGCGAATGGGTCACGACGAACGATACCTTGTTGACCAACAGCAGCAGCAGTTGTTTCAGAGCCCATAGTTGCAGCTTTGTAAACACCGTCAACCCAGTCAAATGCTTCTGAAATTAGAGGCACTGTGTCTGCACGACGACCACCGAAGATGAACGCAGAAATTGGAACACCTGCTGGATTTTCCCAGTCAGCATCAATAGAAGGACATTGACCAGCTGAAACAGTGAAACGAGCATTTGGATGAGCTGCTTTTTCTTCGCCGGTGTGTGGTTGACCTTTCCAGTTAGTCAAGTTAGCAGGCGCTTCTTTAGTAAGACCTTCCCACCATACTTCACCTTCGTCAGTTACAGCAACGTTAGTATAGATTACGTCTTTATGAAGAGTCGCCATACAGTTCGGGTTAGTCTTGGTATTTGTACCAGGTGCTACACCGAAGAAACCAGCTTCAGGGTTGATTGCATATAAACGACCATCTTCACCTGGTTTGATCCAAGCAATATCGTCACCTACAGTTTCAATTTTCCAACCTTCGTAACCCGCTGGTGGAATCAACATCGCGAAGTTTGTTTTACCACAAGCAGAAGGGAATGCAGCTGCGATGTAGTGTTTTTCGCCTTGTGGGTTAGTCACGCCAAGGATGAGCATGTGTTCAGCTAACCAACCTTGTTGACGACCCATAGAAGATGCAATACGTAAAGCTAGGCATTTTTTACCCAACAATGCGTTACCGCCGTAACCAGAACCGTAAGACCAGATTTCACGAGTTTCTGGGTAATGAACGATGTATTTTTCAGGGTTGCAAGGCCAAGCAACGTCTTTTTGACCTTCTTCAAGCGGAGCACCAACAGTGTGTACGCAAGGAATGAAGTCACCGTCAGTACCAAGTACGTCATAAACAGCTTTACCCATACGAGCCATTTTAGACATGCTTACAGCAACGTAAGGAGAATCAGTAAGTTCGATACCGATGTGAGCAATATGAGAACCTAAAGGACCCATAGAGAAAGGAACTACGTACAAAGTACGGCCTTTCATTGAACCGTCAAATAAACCATTCAGACGAGCACGCATTTCAGCTGGAGCTTCCCAGTTGTTTGTTGCGCCTGCATCTTCTTGTTTTTCAGAACAGATGTAAGTACGACCTTCAACACGAGCAACGTCAGAAGGATCAGAATTAGCAAGGTAAGAACCAGGATGTTTTTCTTGGTTAAGTTCTTGCATAGTGCCGTTAGCGATCATCAAGTCGATATAACGTTGATATTCTTCTGCGCTACCGTCACACCATTCGATTTTTGCTGGTTTGGTTAATTTGGCAATTTCTTCCACCCAAGCAATGAGCTTAGGGTGACGAACGAATTCTGGTGCGTTCACTTGGGTCATGGTGAGGCCTATCTCAAAAATGTACTAACCGTACAAAGTATAATCTGCATCATGGGATACATCATGCAGATAAAAGATGAAAAAAAAGTGGCTGTATTAAAGCATAAAATCATAAAAAAAATAAGACTAAAGAAGTGGTAGATTTTTTTTGGTAGTTAATGCTATTTATATTAAATATAGATAAAATACAATAACTTAACATATTATGTGGTGAATTTTCACTTTATTTATTAACGTGATGGACAATATTTTATATAGTTATTTTTAGTAAAAACAAAAAGTTGCATGTAATTGATATTTGAGAATTATTATTGATTAAATAAATGGTGGTAATTCGATTTTTACATAAAGGCGCTATTATTTGCTGTTAAATTCGACAAAATACAATACTAAGCGGCCAAGATGTATAAAAAGTGATTAAACAAGCCAAGCCTTTATCTATTATCTATAATAAAAAATCAGGATTTCATGCTGCAAACAAAGATGAAGTCTACGAGGAACTTGTGCGGATATTATCCGATCATAATTTCGAAATACAGTCATTTGAGCTTGGGCAGGAAGCGAGTTTTGATACTTTAATGAGCAAGGTATTTGCACGCCATAAAGACCCTGATAATTTGGGTGTTGTGATTGCTGCAGGTGGTGATGGAACCTTAAATGCTGTTGCTCATCAGTTGATGCATACGAATATTCCTATGGGGATCTTACCTTTGGGCACATTTAATTATGTGGCGCGGGTACTCAATATTCCTCTCGATTTAATTCAAGCGGCACAGGTGATTGCGACAGGCAATAATCGACAGGTGCACGTGGCGCAAATCAATGAACATATCTATTTAAACAATGCCAGTTTGGGCTTGTATCCTTTATTTATACAAAAAAGAGAATTTTATAATCAAAAGTTTGGGCGTTTCCCATTGCATGCTTATACCTCAGGTTTGGATGTGCTGATTCGAGATCGTAAAGAGCTGAAATTGGAAATAGAAGTGGATCATCATATTTATCCAGTCAAAACGCCCTTGATCTTTTTTGGCAATAATCAATTGCAATTGGCCGATTTAAACTTGCAAATTGCTAAGGATGCAGAGGCAGGTAAAGTTGCAGGTGTGGTGGTCGCAAAAAGTGATAAGAAAACGTTATTTAAAATTTTATGGCAATTGATCCGTGGCAATATCGACAATGCACCAGATGTGTATAGTTTTGCCGCTGATGAAGTCACCATACATACCCAACGAAAAAAAATGACCGTTGCTGTGGATGGTGAGATTGTAGAAATGAAACCGCCGCTTAAAATTCGAGTGCAAAAACAAGCCTTAAAGATACGGGTGCCACATGATACTGCATCTGTCTGATCTGCATTTTGGCACTGAAAAGCCAGAGTGTATGCGCGCTATTCAACAATTTTGTCACGAACAGCGTATCGAGGCCGTGGTTGCCAGTGGAGACTTGACCCAACGTGCGCGCTATCGTCAGTTTTATGCATGTAAGCAATTTTTAGAAAGCTTAAAGCTGCCTTATATCGTTGTGCCGGGGAATCATGATATTCCGCTATATCATTTATGGAACCGTGTTTTTAGCCCTTTTGCACGTTATCAACTTTTTTTTGGTGCCATGGAAAATGTACTGGAAACCGAGCATTTTTATTTAATTGGGATCAATAGTATTCGCCGTCGTTACCATACGCGAGGGCATGTATCGCTCGAGCAAATACATCATGTCGAGGAATTACTTAAACATGCGCCGCCCAATAAAGTGAAATTAATCATAGCGCATCAACCTTTTTATACGCCGCCCAATGACCCGCATGGTGTGAAAGATTGTCCTGTTCAAGGGCGTTTGGCACTTGAACAGTGGAGTCAACACGGTTTAAATGGTTTATTGCATGGACATTTACATGTTCCAGCCAGATATGACCTCAATCAGATTTATGCTTTAGGTGCTGCGCATCCTGTTTGGGATATTCATGCTGGAACTGCAACTTCATATCGCCTACACGAGAACCTTGCCAACAGTTTTAATGTCATTGATGAGCAGATGAATGTGCAGCATTATTTTTATCATTCAAAATTAAAAATATTCGAAGAAAATCTTAGTACTCATATTTTGGATGAGCTTTAATCCTTTAAATTTAAATTTTGAAGAAAAAAAATACAAAAAAATGAAAAAAATTAAATTTTGCCCTTGAAGGGTTTTTTTCCATCCCCACAAAAGTGTCATCGAAATTATTTTTTGTCGATGGCTTACGGAAATCAAAATGTCATCGTCTTTTATCTAGTAAATAGACTTAGTCTGGAGTTAACTATGAGCAATATTCGTCCTTTGCATGACAACGTTGTGATTCGCCGTGTTGAAAAGGAAACTAAAACTGCTGGTGGTCTTATTTTAAGTACTTCAGCAGCTGAACAACCTGCTCAAGGCGAAGTAATCGCTGTAGGTAATGGCAAAGTAACTGACAATGGCGTACGTGCATTAGACGTTAAAGTTGGTGACAACGTATTGTTTGGCACTTATGCCGGTACAAAAGTAAAAGTAGCAGGCGAAGAGCTTCTTATTATGAAAGAGTCTGACATTTTAGCGGTACTTGAAGCTTAAGTTTCGTACACACATTTAGACCCTTTTATTCATCATAAATTGTTAAAAATTTTAAAAAGATTCGGAGTTAGACATGTCAGCTAAAGACGTAAAATTTGGTGATTCAGCGCGTTCAAAAATGATCGCGGGTGTAAATGTACTTGCAGATGCTGTAAAAGTGACTTTAGGTCCTAAAGGCCGTAACGTTGTCATCGACCGTTCTTTCGGTGCGCCGCACATCACTAAAGATGGTGTTTCTGTTGCTAAAGAAATCACGTTAAAAGACAAGTTTGAAAACATGGGCGCTCAGCTAGTTCGTGAAGTGTCTTCAAAAACCAACGACATCGCGGGTGACGGTACAACAACTGCAACTGTTCTTGCACAAGCAATCCTTAATGAAGGGATTAAATCAGTAACTGCGGGTATGAACCCAATGGATCTTAAACGCGGTATCGACATCGCGGTTAAAGCTGTAGTTGCTGAAATTAAAGCGACTGCAAAACCTGCATCTGACTCTAAAGCGATTGAACAAGTAGGTTCTATTTCTGCGAACTCTGACACCACTGTTGGTAAACTTATTGCTCAAGCAATGGAAAAAGTTGGTAAAGAGGGTGTAATTACAGTTGAAGAGGGTTCAGGCTTTGAAGATTCTCTAGATGTTGTAGAGGGTATGCAGTTTGACCGTGGTTACATCAGCCCGTACTTTGCAAACAAGCAAGATACACTAACAGCTGAACTTGAAAACCCATACATTCTTCTTGTTGATAAAAAAATCAGCAACATCCGCGAATTAATTGCTGTACTTGAAGCTGTTGCTAAAACAGGTAAACCGCTTCTTATCATTGCTGAAGATGTTGAAGGTGAAGCACTTGCAACTCTTGTTGTAAACAACATGCGTGGCATTATCAAAGTTTGTGCTGTTAAAGCACCTGGTTTTGGTGATCGTCGTAAAGCGATGCTTCAAGACATCGCGATTTTAACTGGCGCGACTGTAGTTTCTGAAGAGGTTGGTATGTCTTTAGACCAAACTACACTTGAGCACTTAGGTACAGCGCATAAAGTTACTGTTTCTAAAGAAAACACAGTAATTGTTGATGGTGCAGGTGTTGCAGAGCAAATTGCTGAACGTGTAACTCAAATTCGTGCTCAAATTGAAGAATCAACTTCAGAATACGACAAAGAAAAACTTCAAGAACGCGTTGCTAAATTGGCAGGTGGTGTTGCTGTAATCAAAATCGGCGCTGCAACTGAAGTTGAAATGAAAGAGAAGAAAGATCGCGTTGACGATGCACTTCATGCAACTCGTGCTGCAGTTGAAGAAGGTGTTGTAGCAGGTGGTGGTGTTGCACTTGTACGTGCTGCAAAAGCACTTGAAGGTGTGTCTGGTGCTAATGATGACCAAAATGTTGGTATCAACATTTTACGTCGTGCAATTGAAGCACCGCTTCGTCAAATCGTTGCAAACTCTGGTGATGAGCCATCAGTTGTAATCAATGCTGTGAAAAACGGTGAAGGTAACTTCGGTTATAACGCTGCGACTTCAGAGTATGGCGATATGTTAGAAATGGGTATTCTTGACCCAGCTAAAGTAACACGTTCTGCGCTTGAGCATGCTGCATCTGTTGCGGGCTTAATGCTTACAACTGAATGTATGATTACTGAAATCCCAGAAGATAAACCTGCTATGCCTGATATGGGCGGTATGGGTGGCATGGGCGGTATGATGTAAGCTAATTACTGCCAAATAAAAAACCCTGCATTTTGCAGGGTTTTTTTTGTGATGTATGTTGTAATTTTGTGTTAATCTGAATAACATGAAGCAAATTAATGTAAAACATATGATCATTTTTATTTTTTATATTGAGAATAAGAAATTGTTATTGATTTGTATGATTTATATATTGGAATATTTAAAATTTTAATTTATGATTTTATCAATATGTTCTTTATAAGAATAGCAATGATAAATCAAGACGGTAAGCGAATAAAATGTATGAATAAACATTCAAAAGTATTCGATCCCAATTGTGAAAAAATTCTCGTGAGTAAAAAAGAGTTACAGATGCTTTATAAGACAATACGTGACTATGAAGAGAGAATTAATTATTACGAAGTTGAAAATAAAAAATATTTAAAATTATTGAATAAAGATACTTCTATCTCTGAATGAATTGGTCAATTAGATCTTTAATGATTTGTTTTTGACTTGCATTCAATGTCCGAAATTTTAAAAAATAATCAAGTTCTGATTGATCATTTGACTCAAGATTGGATGATCCTAATGTATTGTCGCCAAAGCGTAACCATTGGCTAGTGACATTGAGCCAAATAGAAAGAATAGCCAGTTTATCTTGATTTGGAATCGCTTTACCTAATAACCAATTATTTGCCGATTGCACTGAAACAGGAGTGCCATCATATCTATGATTAAACTCTTTTGATAAATAAGTTGGGCTAATAGGGTGATTTGAATCTATTAGTGCCTGTTTCAAGCGTTCACTAAAAGCTAACTTTTCTTGTAGATTACTCATATTTCATTGATTCTGCTTACAATAATTAAGGACTCTTAAGTGTAACAGAATGTTGATAAGAGTTCGGTAAATTTTAATTGTTGATTGTAGGAAATAGCCAAATGAATAACAATCATTTTTCGTCTAATTATTGATAAATAAGAGTAATTTTTTGTAAGGAGGATAAACGATACGTGTTTACGAGCAATCAAATATTGATTGATTAAAGAGTAAAAGTTAAAGGAAATATAATTCTTTAATATTAATTGTATTATATAAAAAATATCAAAAAAAACAATAAATTATAGTATTTTTTGTATAAAAAAAAGAATTGAAGTATTTTTTATTTAAAAATAAATCAAATTTTGATTGATATTAATGTTTCATTTTGTATATTATTGCCACAGAACCGCAGGGGCGGTTGGCTATGAATTGCGGATTCTCCAGACGATAAGTACGCATTCGTAAAAGTTTCGCTGGTAAACATCATCCTAGGGTCTACCAGTCTTTTTATAAAAATTGAAGGAATTTGTATGAAATTTCAGAAATCACTTCTAGCAGCAAGCTTAGCAGTAGCAGCAGTATCAACCGTAAATGCAGCAGTCGTTGTTCAAGAAGCAAAACCTGTTCAAGTGACAGAAAATCTTATAGATGATAAGTTTGTGAACAGTGATAATTTTTTTGTAGATAGTATTACTGGTACCAAAATTGCAAATTCAAACCTAGTATATGCTCCAGTACACAGTGAATTAGCTTCTACTTATAATACTAATACACAAGGTAATAATAGAATTACTTCTGACTATTTACCGACTCTAGAAAATTTAACCAATGGTGCTAATGATTGGGTTGGTATTGATTTAGGTTCAAAGGCAGTTACTGGTGAAGCAGGTAGAACTGATTTTAAATACGACGTATTTAAATATACAAGTAAAGATGGCACTACTGTCTACCGTTTGCAACAAGTTGAATCACAACAATATGTACCTGGTACATTTACGTTAAATGCAAACAATGTATTAGTTGCTAATAATCAAATTAGTGCTGAAGCAATTCAAGATAAATCAATTTGGTCGCTAGAGCGTGGTGGTCAGTTACAAGGTAGTGATTTCACAACTAATACTGGTTATGAAAATAAAGTAATCAATGGTGAGCACGTACTTTACGGTTACCAAGGTCAAACAGGTAAAATTGCTGGTCAAGCACAAGGTAACGTTGTAACACCGACTGCGAATAATCAACCAGTTGAAGCTGTATTCGATGGAGTTAACGGCGTTGTTTCAAATGATCTTCGTTATGTACAGTCGGGTATCATTGCAAATACTGGCGATTACAAAAATGGTATTGACGGTGCAGATCCTTACCTAGATCCAGCAAAAAACATCTATGGTGTAAGTGCTCGTGACAACAATAATGTTGTGATGATGACTGGTAATGGTATTGCTTTAGCTGATTTAAATAGTGGAATATTACAGACTGACGGAAGTGTGCTTGTAAATAGCCGTAGTGGTGAAACTTCAGTATCACAAAAAACACGTAGTTATAACGTTGGTGGTAAAAAATTAGTAGAAGTATATAACGACGTACCAGGTACAGATTTTACTACACAATGGTATGAAGTCGGTGCTAATAATCAGTTAGTTGCATACGCAGGTGCAACTCCAGCAGTCGGTACGCACGATAAAACTGGTACAGCTAACTTCACAACTGGTCTAGTTAACAATGCATCTGTGCATAATACTGTAACAAATAAAAATGTTACTTATAAAGAATCAGTTGTTACGACTAAAGAAGATCGTATTGATGCAAGTGTTACATCTAGTACAGGTGCAGATACAGAAAAATTTGGTAAGCAAAACAGCAGCGAATTAGTTTCTGAAACTAAACAACAAGTTTCAACTGGTGTAATTGGTACTAATGATGACAAATCAAACAAGTACGGTACTGAAGTTAGCAAAACTGTAACTGCTGATGGTAAAACAACAGTTGAGAAAACTACAATTACTGCTGGTGGCATTACAACTACTGGCGTGATCAATGCTGCTGACTATCAAATTGGCGGTGTTAGTATTGTAGATGGTATTAAAACTTCAGTTGATACTGCTGTAGCAGGAGCAACAGAAGCTATCGATGCTAAAGTTGCTGAAGTAGACACTAAAATTGTTGAAGTTGACGCTCGTCTAACTCAGTTCAATACTACTGCTGCTAACTTAAATTCTCGTGTTGATCAATTAAATTCACGTGTTGATGACGTAGAAAAAACTGCTTACCGTGGTGTGGCAATTGCATTAGCTGCTCAACAACAAATTCCTAACATCGGTGCTGGTCAATTCGCAGTATTTGGTGGTGTAGGTCACTATGAAGGTGAGTCTGCTGGTGCTTTAGGTGTTGCAAGCGTATTTGCTGATGGCCGTACTTCACTTAGCGCTGCAATCGGTGTTGCAGGTGGTAGCGAAGTTGGTGGTCGTGTAGGTCTTTCTTATGTATTTGGCGGAAAATAATTAACCCGTTGATACATTTAGATTAAACAAAAAATCCCCGCTTTTGCGGGGATTTTTTATGACTAACATATGACTACAAATGTTAGATAAAACACTAATCAAGCTTTTTGGTGAGTTTAAGATTTACTTCAGGCATTTCTAGTTTTTCACCTTTATTACCACGAAGCTCAATAAAGTTTTCACCTACAAAGTAAATTCGATTGTCGCCCTCGGCATCAAGTTGAATCATTCCAGGTTGATCTGGCAAGAACTTAAAACTGCCTTTCACCTTATTTTCAGTGTTCGTAGGCTTACCTAAAAACTCTTGGCTAAGCTCATAGCTTTTATCGAGTTTGAGTTCAAGCTCAGTTTCAATCCCTTTGCAATCATGGCAAGGCAGAATTCCTTTATATTCACCCGCCCAATCAAGTGCATTTTTGGTGTTATCACCTGTGGCAATCGGACTTTCTGAGGCTGCGTCTGTATTGGCAATGACATTATTATCTGGGGGTGTCGCAGTTTCAGATTCATTGCTGGTTTTTGAACATGCCGTTAAGGTTGCACTGACCATACAGAGAGCGAGCATTAGTTTTTTCATGAGATTTATACACCGTATGTACCCAATATAATGCTAAGCGTGACTTTTATTGCTCAAGAAAAATAGCCTATTCCTGTTAACAATTGTGTGTTTGGTTAATACATCAAAACAGACATTTGATTTTTAAAATTCGTAAATAGTGAAATATTGGTGATTTACCTAAAAGTGAACGCTAAAGGACATTTATATATTAATTGGTGAATAACTGAACGATATAGGCTTTTATAATTATTTTGCGTTGTTAAACTCTGCGGCATAGAAAAAACTGTCGGTGCAAATTGTGTTTGAAAAAACAGCGGAAAAAAGTCTGAACTTAATGGGGTGGCAAATTGATAACCATTGGGATTTAAATATCGACCAATGTGTCATGATTGCAGCGCCACATACCAGTAATTGGGATGCACTTTATGCACGCCTTGCCCTGAAAGCTTTAGGGGTAAATGTTCGTATCACGATTAAAGACAGTTATATGAAATTCCCGTTTGGGCCTTTTGTACGTGCTATGGGCGGAATTGGTATTAATCGTCGTCCAAAACAAGATGGTGAAGCACGTCAAAGTATGGTTGAGCTGATGGCTGACTTATTTAAGCATCATCCGAAATTAGTCATGTTGGTAACGCCTGAAGGGACACGCGCTAAACAAGAGAAGTGGAAAACCGGTTTTTATCATGTTGCTATGCAAGCAGGTGTACCGATTGCTTTAGCTTATATGGACTATGCGCAGAAAAAAACGGGTGTGGGTAAAATTGTTTATCCTACAGGTGATTATGAAAAAGATATGGCGGAAATCATGGGTTTCTATGCGCAAATACATGCCAAATTTCCTGAAAAATTCAGTGTCGATACACGCTATCACTAATCCAACAAACCAATAAAAAAGGACAGCATGGGCTGTCCTTTTTTATGTTTAGATTCTGCTATTTAGATTCTTCTGTTTAGATTTTTATATTGATTTTAATCATTAAAGTCGGGATGGATACCGCCCAGATTTTGACATGCCGCCTTATAAATAATGTATTGCTGGTCAACCACATCGATGAGCGGAATACGAAATAATTTTTCGCCTTCTTTATAGCTATCGATATAAGACACGACTTTTTGTTTGCTTGATGCTAGTTTTTCTTCATGGAAAGTTGTAATCGAGCTATGAGTCATATGTGAACTTTCAATATTATTGCACTGAAAATGTGAGAGTAGTTTTTCAGCTTTTTTAATTTCGCTGGACGTGCCAAACATACAGCCGCTAAGCAGAGTTACACCTGCAAGCAGGATGAACTTTTTCATGGTTTTATTTTAAGCAAAATTATGAGGTGCAATATTCTATTAATTTTCGTCAGAAAAATTAATTACTTTTTTACCATTTGGCTAATTTTTATTTAAATGTGAACTGTGTCATTGTTACAAGATGTGAATGTCTAACTGAGAAGGGGTTTTTCTAGAATGACTTGGATAAATATCTTTCGGTTTTGAGTTATCAGCTTAAGATACTCATCGTCACCAAGAAGCAGCCTGAAGAAAATAATAGCCCTAACACGATATGCTTAAATTGGCGTTCTGAAATGTGATAAAAAAGTTTGGCACCAAAAATCACGGGAAAAGCCATAATCACCAACAGCACAGCTAAATAGGGGAGATGTTCACGATGGATGATTCCTCGTAATAGATAGCTGATAAGTGTGACGAGCTGAATGGCTAAATTGAAATGCCGCAAAATATAGCGTTGTTCTGCTTTGGGTGTATTTTTCAGCATGAGCCATGCAGAGGGTAATGCACCACAAAAGCCTCCAAGACCACCCAAGATTCCAGCAATATATCCGATACAAGAATCCGCCCATTTCCCTGTCTTTTGGATGAATGAAAATTTAGGATTAAAAAATAAAATTGGGCACCAAAACATTAAAAAAGCGCCCAAAACCAATTTAAATGTATCTGGATTAATGCTGTCTAATAAATAGGTACCTAGCGGCACACCTAAAATTCCTGCAATTAAATAGGTATAAATGATTTTTTTATTGATCGGAATGCTTTTACGTTCTGATGATAATGAAATGAAGTGGCTATAAACTGAAGCGCAGACCACCAAGGGTGCGGCTATTTGTGGGGGGAGTATCCAAACCCAAAATGACATTGCGATAAGGGCGAATGCAAACCCTGTTAATCCTTGTACGAATCCCGCAAAGATGGCACCAAGAATAAAAATCAGCCAAGTCATTAAATTACAGCTTTGTAATACGTGGCACTATTGTAGTGAATTTTTCTATATAAATGTGGCTGACTGAGCAAATGTAGCAAAATTGGATGTCAAACCATGAATAAAACATGAATGTTTAAATACAGCATATGTACACAGACTTCCGATTGAATTCATTTCGATAATTGAAAATGCTCTTCATCAAAGACGAGTGCTACACATGCTTAAACAAGTTGCTTTGCTATCTGTAGTTGCAGTTACATGTACAGGGTGTGTCGTGGCGCCATTTGATGATGGCCGATACCAATCGAATCGATACGGTTATGCAAATCAATATGGTTATTCAGGTCAATATGGTGGTTCATACGGACAGAGCTATGACTCAAGTCAGCGTTATGACCGTTCATATGGTCGAATGAATAGCCCGCAACATCGACCAAACTCACCACGACCGAATTCGAATAACCGTCCAGACAATATATATAAACCAAATGCGCATAACCCGAATGTACAGAATCCTTCATCTCAGCATCCGTCAAATGTGCATCGTCCAAGCTCAAAGCCTCAGACTTCGGCTAAACCTAATACAAGTAAACCTCAGCAGCAAAAACCGCAGCAACAACGTCCTAAAGTAACGCCCGTAGATAAAGCTAAAAACACGGGTGGATTTAACAGCCAACGTCCACTTCGACCACAGGTTTAATGATTTTCAAGCAATAAAAAAGGACGCGTTGGCGTCCTTTCTTATTGTCTGCATTTGCATTAAGCCTTTTTATATAAGCCTGCACGCACCCTTCCAGCTTTGGTTTGTTTAATTTGCTGCCAAGTGCTCGGGAGTTTTAACTGAGCAAGATCACGGTCAGCTTCGATATAAATTAAACCATTGTCTGCAATGCACGGATCGACCAACTCAGCAAGTTGTTGCCATAAATCAAGACTATAAGGGGGATCTAAGAAAATCAGATCAAATTGGTCTTTCAAGTTAGGGATGGCTTGTTGAGCTGTCAAGTTTTTGAGTTGCACACGTTGTTTACTCACCTTTAAGAGTTCTAAATTGTCCATGAGAAACTTCGCTTGGATGCGATCAGGTTCAATTAAAACGGCTTCTGCTGCACCACGTGAAAGAGCTTCGAACGACAAAGCACCTGAACCAGTACACAGGTCGAGAACTTTGGCATTTTGAACATCCCACATGAGCCAGTTAAATAATGTCTCGCGGACACGGTCAGGTGTAGGGCGTAAACCGTCAATACTGGCAAAAGGCAGTTGACGGCGTTTCCATTCACCCCCAATGATTCTTAATTGATTTTTCATGAATTATTCCTCATCAGTTGCATGTGCGGCACTGGCAGCACGAGGTTGGGCATTTGCAGTATTTGGTTGTTGAGTGGCACTGTTGTTCTGCTGTGCAGTTGGGCTTGCATTTGGATCGGCAGATAAAATATTCGAGCCGCTTGGTAATTCACTCGGTTTTAGACCTGCAGTCATGAGACCACCGCTAATTTGATGGCCTGCAGGACGAATTGGATTCTTTTTACGTGTTAATAACCAATAGTCAAACATTGGTTTCGCAATTTGAGCAGCAGAACCACCGTGACGACCATTTTCCCAAACGACGGCAATCGCAATTTCAGGTTTTTCCGCAGGGGCAAAACCAACAAATAAACCATGGTCAAGTTGACGCTCTGTCAATAAGGACTCGTTATAGCGTTTACCTTGGGCAATACTTTTAACCTGTGCAGTCCCTGTTTTACCTGCGATTTGATACATTGGGGTGCGAATACCACGACCGGTCCCTGTTTGAACCACATCAATCATGGCATCACGCATTTTGATCCAATCATCTGGCTTACCATTAAATTGAATGCGACCATTCGGGGCGTTATGGACTTTGTGGACTTTAGCACCTTTACTTTCACGCAAAACGTGAGGTGTAACATGAGAGCCTTGATTGGCAGTAATGGCAGTTGCCATCGCCAGTTGTAATGGTGTTGCTGTAAATGCACCTTGACCAATACTGACAGAAATGGTTTCACCTTTAAGCCAGTTGGACTTCCGTGTGCGGAGCTTCCATTCAGGATTTGGATATAGCCCCGTACTTTCACTTGGTAAATCTACACCGGTTTTTTCACCGAAACCAAACTGACGCATCCAAGTATTCATTTTTTCAATGCCCATGCGATAGGACAAGACATAGAAGTAGGTATCGCAGGAAATGACTTGAGCTTTGTGTAAATTAACTGAGCCATGACCAGTTTTTTTGTGGTCACGGAAACGATGGCTGTCACCCGGAAGCGTGAAATAGCCCGGATCTGAAATGGCAGTACTCCAATCCACTAGACCATAATGAATACCACCTAGACCAAACATTGGCTTAATCGTTGAACCCGGTGGATAAGCCCCTTGCACGGCACGGTTATATAATGGCTGATCGAGGCTATCACGCAGTTCAGAATAATCTTTGCTGCTAATCCCGGTAACAAATAAGTTAGGATTAAAACTTGGACTAGAAGCGAGAGCAAGAATTTCTCCAGTACGTGGGTCAATCGCAACAATTGCACCACGTCGACCTGCAAGCTGCTCTGACGCGACCGTTTGCAGTCCATAATCTAGGGATAAATATAAGTCATTACCACGAATCGGATCTTTACGACCTAGATGTCGTAACACATTACCAAAGGCATCGGCTTCAACCGACTCATTTCCCGGCATACCATGTAAAAGTTGTTCGTATGATTTTTCAACGCCAATTTTACCGATCAGGTTTGAGCCAGCGTATAAATCTTTATCAATCGTTTTTAGTTCTTTGTCATTAATACGACCTACGTAGCCAATCACATGGGCAAACAGTTCACCATGTGGATAGTAGCGAGTCATTTGGGTCTCTATATTGACACCCGGGAATTGATATTTCACCTCACTAAAACGGGCGATATCATTTTCATTTAAATTCAGTTTAATCGAAACGCGTTCAGTCTTTTTAGAGGTTTTAATCCGACTTTTGAAACGTTCGATGTCTTCATCAGTTAGTTCTAACAGAGGCGTTAGGCGCTCTACCGTATCATCAATGTCTTCAACATCCGCACGGCTCATGGTTGCTGAGAAAACCGGATAATTATCCGCTAATAACACACCATTACGGTCATAGATATAACCACGTGAGGGCGCAAGCGGTTGCAATCGAATTCGGTTTTGATCGGCAGCAGTCGAAAAGGTCTCATAACTTTTTATTTGCAAATATGCATATCGTGCCACAAGCAACAGCATAAAGAAGGAGACAATCCCTATCGAAATCACCACGCGATTACGATAAATCCGCTTTTCTTGCTGGACATTTTTTAAAGGATAATGCTGCTTCATACGCGATCGACTTAAAGACTGAGAGCTAAAATAACGGAAGAGGCATATTCTAGCGCAACTGACATTTTTTTGATAAATAAAAAAGACTCTGCTGTGATTGCAGTCTATATTTTGACTTTGCAGACATGAAAAATATGGGGCTTTGTGTATAACAGTTCATATTATTCTGCTAAAGTCGAAACGTATAAAAAAGGAATATTCCAAAAAATAATACTAAGGAAGTTTGTGAAAACAATGAATAAATTATATCCATTGCTTGCATTTATGATGCTCGGAAGCATCGCACATGCCAATGACAATTCATTTTTACCTGAGGCAAAGTTAACAGGTAAGGGTTATCAACCATGGAATGTTGGAGCAGGTTTTACTCAAAAATTATTCACGTGAATGGTGAGTGGGTAAACCCATATGGCATTGCCTATGCAAAAGCTGGTGTTTTCTTGAACGATGATAAAACACCTGGTGGGCAAGTCGGCTTTCGTTACCCCGTTCATTTCACTGGCAAAGATAAAAATGGTTATTATATCGGAGCTTATGCGGGCCACATCGACTCCAAGAAAGTAGATGGTGAAGATGAAGCGCGTTTAGGTGGTGGTATCGATCTTGCTTATGTGATGTTGAGTGCCGAGCGTATTAGTACGTTTAGTGTAGGCTTGGGTGCGGGTGAAAAATTAGAAGACAAATCAGGTAATGTGATTGTGGAAACCGAACCGAGACTACAAATCTCATATACTTTAAGTTTCGGTTTGTAGTGAAAATAATCAACTTTATTTTATAACCGCACTCACTGAATAAAATTAAATATGGAAGTTATGCATGCTTGAGTACGTTAACGAATTGTGGCAAACCTTTTTGCAACGTCCCGATTTTTGGGCTGTGCTGAGTATTATCCCCGTTACCGCATTCGTTACCTGGGCACACGTTTGGATGGCACTGAAAATGGTGTTTTACCCGATTAATTTCTGGGGATTCCATTTAGGTCCATTACCCGTGGGATGGCAGGGGATTGTGCCAAGAAAAGCTGGACGTATTTCTGGCATTATTACTGATAATACATTGTCTAAATTGGGTTCCTTGCGTGAGTTTTTGGATGCAATGGATCCTGAGGACATGGCGCGCATCATTGGTGAACAAGTTGGCTTTGAGCTTGAACATTTGATTGATGAAGTCATGCTAGACCGAAATGCGGTGCTTTGGGAAAACCTACCGTATTCGATTAAACGTCGTATTTATGCCCAAGCACACAAACAGCTGCCAAATACCTTAAAAGAACTCGTGACCGAACTGACCATGAACGTAGAGTCACTTGTTGATATGCGTGAAATGGTGGTGAGCCAAATGGAAGCGGATCGTCTCTTGATGGTGCGTATGTTCCTTAAAGTTGGCCAAAAAGAAATCAACTTTATTTGGCATATCAGTGCCTTGATTGGGATGTTCTTTGGTATCTTCCAGATGATCGTTTGGTTTGTGGTGCCTTGGCATTGGACGGTTCCATTTTGGGCAGCAATCTGGGGGTTTTTGACCAACTGGATTGCCATCTGGATGGTATTTAATCCCATTGAGCCGCACCCCCTTAAGTATTTACAATTATTTGAATTAACTAAAGATCGTAAATTTCCTTGGATTAAACCTGTGATTCCACGTATTGGAACGTACAATGTTCAAGGTGCGTTTATGAAACGCCAAGAAGAAGTTTCGGATGTATTCGCAAGTGTAGTCACAGAAGACCTAATTACGTTAAAATCCATCATGACCGAAATGATGTATGGCGGGAAGAAAGATAAGACCCGTCGCATTGTGAAACGTCATATTAATGAAATTATGGAATCTCCACTGGTTCGTACCTCATTACAGTTGTCTTTAGGTCCAAAAGAGTACGCAAAACTCAAGACAGACTTGATCGATCGCTCAATTGAAATTACGATGGTGCCTGTATGCGACCCTGCGTTTAATGCGAGCCGTGCACAGAAAATCTTTCAAATGTTTAGAGACCGTATTCGTGAGCTAACACCGAAAGAATTTCAAAATCTATTACGTCCTGCATTTCAGGAAGACGAATGGATTTTAATTGTCTTGGGTGGTGTAACCGGTTTTATCGCGGGTACAATACATTTGTTTGTGGCTTTCTTATAATTAGATGCTGGAAGATGATCTGAATCTTGGGTTTAGATCACTACATAGCGTCATATACAATGTTTAAAATGAGGATGTTTTTTTATGCGCATTATATTACTCGGACCACCTGGAGCAGGTAAAGGGACACAAGCTCAGTTGATCTGTAAGCGCTACGATATCCCACAAATTTCAACCGGTGATATGCTCCGTGCTGCGATTCGTGAAGGTACTGAATTAGGTCTACAAGCTAAAAGCGTCATGGATAATGGCGGCCTTGTATCTGATGAGCTTATTATTGGTCTTGTAAAAGAACGCATTGCTCAACCTGACTGTGTCAACGGCTGCATTTTCGACGGTTTCCCGCGTACGATTCCACAAGCTGAAGCGCTTGAAAACGAAGGTATCAGCATCGATCACGTAATTGAAATCGATGTACCTGACGAAGAAATCGTTCAACGTTTATCTGGTCGTCGTCAACACCCTGCATCTGGTCGTGTATATCACACCGTTTACAACCCACCAAAAGTGGAAGGTAAAGATGACGAAACTGGTGAAGATCTTGTTCAACGTCCGGATGACCAAGAAGCAACAATTCGTAAGCGTTTAGGTTCTTACCACGCTGAAACTGAGCAATTGGTTGGTTTCTACCAAGGTCGTGCAGCTTCTGGCGAAAACGCACCGACTTATGACAAATTAAATGGTCTTCGTCCAATCGATCAAGTTCAAACTGATTTGTTCGCGATTTTAGATCAGTCTAAATAATTCAACTTTTTTGAATTTTTGACAATCAAAGAGTCCTACTGCATAGTGGGGCTCTTTTTTTATGTGGCTTTTAGGGCGAATCTGTTATGAAATTTGCTTTGGTTATAATGGTCATCATCGCTGTGGCGGTGTTATTGGGCTTATTATTTGTCAGCTTTAAAATGTTGCGTAAGGTTCAAGTGGAAGAAGTAGAGCAAGCTAAACTGAACCCGAAGCAATATCGCTTACATCCAAAGCTGCAGCAAGAGCTTAATAAAAAACACAAAAAACAAGATAAAAATTAAGCATCGACTCGATAAATTAATTCTTACAAATTTCATCAACTCCCAAATTGAAGAGATTAATCCTCAATTTGGGTGGTTTTAATCGGTCTTAATGCGCCAAAGTCAAAACGGTCAGGCCAATTACATACATCAGACACGATACATTCATCACATTTGGGTTTGCGGGCAATGCAGCAATAGCGTCCATGTAAAATCAGCCAATGATGTGAATCAACAATAAACTCTTTGGGGATGACTTTGACGAGTCGGTGTTCGACTTCCAAAACATTTTTGCCGACAGCCAATCCTGTACGATTACCTAAACGAAAAATATGCGTATCAACGGCCATGGTCGGTTGTCCAAAAGCAGTATTCAGCACCACATTTGCAGTTTTACGACCGACGCCAGGTAAGGCTTCCAAATCTGCACGATTATTCGGAACGATGCTGTTGTGCTTCTCAATGAGCATCTTGCAGGCTTTAATGACATTTTCCGCTTTTGAGTTATACAGGCCAATGGTCTTGATATATTCCTTCAGTCCGTCAACACCTAACGCATAAATAGTTTCAGGAGTATTTGCTACTGGAAAAAGCTTGTCTGTGGCTTTGTTGACACTGACATCTGTGGCCTGGGCCGATAGGGTAACAGCCACCAAAAGTTCAAATGGACTACTATAATTGAGTTCGGTTTTCGGGTTGGGGCGTTGCTCACGTAAGCGTTCAAAAAAAGTTTGAATTTGCTTCTTAGTCATGTTTTTAACAGCCATGATTAAGCCCCTTGCAGTTGTGTTAATTGTTGCGTGAGCGTATGGAGTAACTCACGTTTTTTTGCATCGTCTCGAACACTCAGTTGTTTTTCTAATTTCTTAATTTGTGTTCGAATTTTAGCAAGTTTAATGGTGGTTTTTGCATCGAGTTGAACGACTGGCGTAGCAGGTTTTTCCACGACTTCAATGACCGGTACCGAGTCTGTCTGGGTCGAAAATTGGGCAAAAAGTTCCGTGTCAATTTCAGCACGTACGACTGGGCCTTTACGATGAATTCTGCGCTTTTCCTCACGTTGAATATGTGCATAGTAGCGGCGACGTAAATCATTCTGTTCTGCGATTCGAGCGGCTTCAGATGGCACTTGATCAAGCTCTTCGACAAGGTCGATACAATCCACTGGACAAGGTGGAATGCAGAGTTCGCAGCCCGTACATAAATCCGTCAAGACGGTATGCATCAATTTGCCTGAGCCAATAATGGCATCAACAGGGCAGGCACTAATACATTTGGTACAACCAATACATTCATCCTCACGAATCACAGCTTTAACCCGTTGCGGGCGTCCATCACTTTGGATTGGCCAAACGCTGGCTTCTGCTGTTAAGTGTGGACGATTTAATAACGCTGCTAGTGAATCTGCCACAGGTTGACCACCGGGTATACATTTATTGGCTTCTTCTCCTTCACTGATGGCTTTGGCATAGGGTAAGCAGCCGTCTCGGTGTCCACAAAGTCCACATTGAGTTTGTGGCAATAGGGCATCAATTTGTTGGATGAGGGAAATTTCAGAAGTCATGGGTAGTCGCGAGTACAAATGAAGGCAGAGAAAAACCAAAGAGGACGTTGAATTCTAGCATGTTTCAGTATGAATTGCTGTGCGCAAAAATGGGTCTATAGATGCATCATAAATGAGCAAAATAATTCATTAAAATATTCCTAAAAGTAATAATATTTATAACTAAAATATCTGAGTAATCAATTTAAATCGCTGTTCTTTAAAGAATTTAAAGATTTTTTAAAAAAACTATTGCTGATTAGTTACAAAAGATATTTAATATTTTGCGCCAAAATATATCTTTGATCAAAATTGTGATCAATTTTGATCCATACATCTGCTGAGGATTAAGTGTTGAAATATAACAGCCTTAACGACTTCCTAGACTACGTTAAAACACGTGATGAACATCAACCTGAATTTCTTCAAGCTGTTGAAGAAGTGATGACGAGCCTTTGGCCATTCATCGAAAAGAACCCACAATATGCTGACTACGGTTTGCTAGAACGTCTTGTTGAGCCTGAGCGTGCAATTCAGTTCCGTGTTTCATGGGTAGATGACAAAGGTCAAACTCAAGTTAACCGTGCTTTCCGTGTTCAATACAACTCAGCAATTGGTCCATTCAAAGGTGGTATGCGTTTCCACCCATCAGTGAACCTTTCAATTCTTAAATTCTTAGGTTTTGAACAAACTTTCAAAAATGCTTTAACTACACTTCCTATGGGTGGTGGTAAAGGTGGTTCAGATTTTGACCCTAAAGGTAAATCTGAAGGCGAAATCATGCGTTTCTGCCAAGCATTAATGATCGAATTATACCGTCATCTTGGTTCTAACACTGACATCCCTGCGGGTGACATCGGTGTAGGTGGCCGTGAAGTTGGCTACATGGCTGGTATGATGAAAAAATTAAGCAATGACACAGCATGTGTGTTCACTGGTAAAGGTTTAACTTTCGGTGGTTCACTTGCGCGTCCTGAAGCAACTGGTTACGGTACTGTGTATTTCGCTGAGGAAATGCTAAAAACTCGTGGCGATAGCTTTAAAGATAAAGTTGTAACGATTTCGGGTTCTGGTAACGTTGCACAATACGCTGCTGAAAAAGCAATGTACTTAGGTGCGAAAGTGGTTTCACTTTCTGACTCAGCTGGTACTGTATACGTGAAAGACGGTTTCACAACTGAACTTCTTGCTGAAGTAATGGAATTGAAAAACGTTAAGCGTGGCCGTATTTCTGAATTTGCATCTAAGCACGGTTTTGAATATTTAGAAGGTCAACGCCCTTGGTCAATCAAATGTGATATCGCACTGCCATGTGCAACTCAAAATGAATTAGATGAAGCTGATGCTGAAGCTCTTCTTGCTAATGGCGTAATCTGTGTTGCTGAAGGCGCAAACATGCCATCTACTTTGGCTGCAGTTGAGAAATTCGTTGAAGCGAAAATTCTTTATGCACCAGGTAAAGCTTCAAATGCAGGTGGTGTTGCAACTTCTGGTCTTGAAATGTCTCAAAACGCAATTCGTTTGGGTTGGACTTTCGAAGAAGTTGACGAGCGTCTACACGCGATCATGAAAGAAATTCACCGCAACTGCGTGAAATACGGTACTGAAGAAGATGGTACTGTGAACTATGTAAACGGTGCGAACATTGCAGGCTTCGTAAAAGTGCTGACGCAATGCTTGCTCAAGGCGTTTACTAAGTTCTCCGTAAGTTGAACTGAAAACCGAGGCTCAAGCCTCGGTTTTTTTATGGCTTAATGGTTTGGAATATATTGCATTGTTAATTAGTGCTCATCAGGGTAAGTTGGATTTCGCTATCCATAACACTGAAGTGAAAATTTAAGGGTTGGTCGAGCAAACGTTTAAAAATGAAGCCCTGACCGATGTAACTGTGTGCTGAACTTCAGTGTACTCCCTACATCTCCTATAAAACGCAAAGTATGCTTTTCTACATCATAATTGTGGCCAATGTAATTACAGCCGCTAAGAATGTCATACTGCCATCGTTAATTTGAGTGTGGTTTGGGGGGGAGAACGTTATTCTCTACGAGGACCCACGTCTATTGAGTTAATTGTTCTGCTTCAAAATCGCGTCAATGGGTAATTCGCTGTATGCTTAAAAATATCTGTCTGTTGATTGCGATTCGTCAGGATGAATTCAGTAATTTGCAAGAAGGAGCTTTAGATTAACATCGTTAAAGCGTTGGCTGAACAGTACATCGTGATTTCAATACTATGCATATCCAATCAGCGTTTGCGGTTGTGTAGATATAAAAAAACCGAGGCGATGACCTCGGTTTTTTATCGGCTGTAACTTACAACGTACCTTTTACGGCTTCACGTTCGACTGACATATCAAAAATATAGGCATATTTTGATTGGTCAGCAGCAGGGTTTTTACGTTCAAAACGTTTTACGCGAATAATTTGGCGTTCTGCAGGAGTGTGCTTAAAGCCTTCAATTTGATCGTAAAATAAGGTCCAGTCTTTATCAACTTGTGTTTTTAGGCCTTTTTCATCGTACTTCACTTCACGTACTTGCAAACAAGTTTGTGGAGCAACGCCTGTACATTGTTTCGTTTCAGGGCTGACTTCAAGGAAAATCGTTTCGCCTTGTGAATTATATTGGGTTTCAGGTGTTAATTTTCCAGTGAACACCAGTTTCTCACCTGTTGCAGAGATAATGGTTAACGTTGGATTTTGTGGATCTGTGGTATTTAAAACAAAAGGTGCTTTACGGTCACTAAAGAGTGAAGATGCAAGTCCTTCTTGTTTCATCGCATGATCAGGACACGCCATCATGGTAGATGCAATGTTACCTGTTACAAGTGTATTGTGTTCCACTTTCCATTGGGTTGACATGCTATTACAGCTGGTTGAAATACCCAAAGTGCCATTTTCTAGAAAATTTAAAACCAAAGGTTTTGGTGCATTTTCAGTGGAGGTGCTCCATTGATATGAAGCTAAAGTTTTATCAGCATTTTGTTGTTGTAATACGCTCACGGCTAAATCTCCAGCTTTTTGGATATCGCTTGATTGACATGCTGCAAGGGCTAAAGGGAAGAGGGCAATTGCTAAATATTTTAATTTCATTACGCTAACTGTTCTAAGTGAATTTCAGCCTGTAGCATAACCCATTCATTTTAAAAAAATATGAATACATTCAGCTCAAATAAGTAGCAAAATGTATCCATAAATAATAATTTGTTAACTTATTAATATAAATTATGAATAAGTCAAGCTATCAAGTTTATTTCACGCTTAATCAAAACGATAAATATCCATACCGAGCGAACCCATACTAAAGCTACTGTGAACGATAGAGAAACGGAGGCCTGTACCCATCGCAAAGAAGATGGGTGCAAAGTGTTCTATCGTTGGGTGGTTGCGTTGCACAAATGGGATATTTTGCCAATCGAGAACTGCATCAAAATCTTGATGAGTGAGCTTATTGACCACAAAATTACGGAATGTAGACGCCCATTCAGGCACGGCTGCTGCACGTCCATCCCAAGCCAATTCACGTAAGTTATGAGTAATACTGCCCGATCCAATCAACAGGATTTGCTTGTCACGTAAAGGTGCAAGCGTTTGTCCAATTTTATAGATCTCTTGCGCAGACATGGTCATCGGCAGTGATATTTCAATTACAGGAATGTCGGCATCAGGATACATATGCAATAACGGCATCCAAACGCCATGATCGCGTGGACGAGTGCTGTTGGCATGTGCCGATAATCCTGCATTGGCAAGCAAATGAAGGATTTCTTCTGCAAGCTCTGGGTTACCCGGTGCTGGATAACGAATATCATAAAGTTCCGCTGGGAAACCACGGAAGTCATGCCAAGTTTCAGGACGGGCACTTGTACTTACTTCTAGTGCGTTACTTTCCCAATGCGCGGACATAATAATAATGGCTTCCGGCTTTGGAAGATTCAGGCTTAAACGTTCCAACGCAGGACCGACTTGCTCAGGATTGATGGCAAGCATAGGTGAGCCATGGGAAATAAATAAACCTGGAAGTGTTTGTAAATTCATCGCGGTCGCCGTTGGTTGTTTAAAGGAATATGATGATCATGCACTAAATTATTCAGCGTAACAATTCGGATAATTTCAACGGTTTGTTTCATTGTTGCAACGCTGTACTTGCTGTAGATACTGGAGTCAGTTCGGATTAACCCGCACGATGGTAAGGGTGATTATGGTTAATACTCATTGCACGGTATAGCTGTTCGATGAGCATGACACGAACCATAGGATGCGGCAAAGTCAGTTTAGACAAAGACCAATGCCATGCTGCTGCTTTACGTACTGCTTCAGAATGTCCATCTGGCCCACCAATGGCTAAAACCACATCATTGCCTTCAAGCATCCAGCTTTTCATGGTTTCAGCCAGTTTTTCGGTACTAAACTCACGACCACCGACTTCTAAGGCGATCAGCACTTCATTCGATTTCATGGCATTTAAAATGCTGTCACCTTCAATTTGACGGTATTTTAAAATGTCGGCTTCTGAGTCGTTCTTGCCACGTTTAGCCATAGGCAGTTCAATAATTTGCGTTTGAACAAATGGCTGAATACGTTTGAAATAATCTTCAAAACCCGTCAGAACCCATGCTGGCATTTTTTGACCGATTGTCAGAATACGAATTTTCATACAGCGCCTGAAAGTATACAAAAGAGCATTATAACGGTTCGCTTGCACTTTGTATGTTCAGACACAATTTGCAATTGAAATCGTGTTCTGCTTGCTGTTTAAATACGCAGCATAAACAGATTTGATCAAAGATGAAAATTGGAATAATAACAATGAAAAAAACATGGCAGGACGGTAAATTATTTTTGCTCAAGCAAGCAGCAATGCTTTCAATTTTTGCATGGTGTTCATTTGCGGCGTATGCCAACAATATTAGAACCGCTGAACCAGATAATTTAAAAGTCTATTTAGAACAAATTATTGGTAATGAAGCTGAATATCGTAACTATAAGAACATTCAAGAGTTAAACCGGGTGTCTGCTTGGATTCGTGAGCAGATGCGTTTATTTGGTGTGAATTGTCGTTTTCAAACCTATACCGTAAACAGCCAGCCATATCGTAATGTGGTCTGTCCCTTAAATGCAGGGCATAGCAACCGAGTGATCGTTGGTGCGCACTACGATGTATTTGAGGAGCAGCATGGCGCTGATGATAATGCTTCTGGCGTTGCAGGTGTACTCGAAGCTGCACGGATTCTTTCGGCTGAAAAAGCGCGTTTAAAACAAAATATTGAATTTGTATTTTATACCCTCGAAGAACCGCCATATTTTAGAACAGAGTCGATGGGCAGTTTTATCCATGCAAAATCGGTAGCAAAGGAAAAAGATAAAATTTCAGGTGTATATATTCTAGAAATGATTGGTTATTTTGATCCCAAAGTCACCCAAGAATATCCTGTTGGGCTGAAATGGATTTATCCATCGCATACAAATTTTATTGCATCGGTGGGGAACATTCAGTCTCGTGACTTAACCTCATCGTATTGTGCTGCGATGGAGTCATTGAAGCAACTACAATGTGAGCGCTTGATTTCACCGTCATTTATTCAGGGTGTGGATTTTTCAGACCATATGAATTATTGGCAATTTGATATGCCAGCGATGATGATCACTGATACGGCATTTTATCGTAATAAGCACTATCACACTGAGCAAGATACCCTGGATAAATTAAACTTAGACAAAATGGCTCAAGTGATCGATGGTTTAGTAAAAACCATCTTAAATTTGAAATGAGTGTCTTTAAAAACATGACATAAAAAACGCAGCCCCGAAAGCCTGTGGACTGCGATAAAAGGTCATCTACCTGGAGATGTAGATGACCATCTTGTTCCAATGATCATCACGCTTTTACACGTGATTGGAACCAATAAAGAAACATACAGCGCGTATATCTCTCTACTATATATGTGGGATAGAGGGCGATATTTCAAGTAATAGCATTCAAATTTTGTAAGACTTTCTGATTGGCTATTATTGATCTTGATGTCGAATTTGAAATAGTAATCCAATCAAAAGTTGTAGCTGTTGTCTTGAGTCTTGTCATAGCGAAGGATTTGAATGAAATTTTTCGAATATTTAGTATGAAAGAATAGATAGAAAAAAGCCCTGTCGAAACAGGGCTTTTTTCTTTTATTGCGAGTTGCTAGCGCTTAGTGACGAGCAGCTTTGCCACCTTCAGTTGCTTTGACAATCGGTGTCTTTGCAAGAGGTTTAGGCATATCAACCAAGGCTAGAGGTAAAATCTCATCAATCGATTTCACTGGTTTAATTTCTAGACCTTCTTTGACATTGTCTGGAATCTCAGTCAAGTCACGAACGTTATCTTGTGGGATAAAGACAAGCTTGATGCCACCACGGTGAGCAGCGAGAAGTTTCTCTTTTAAACCACCAATGCGCATTGCACGGCCACCAAGACTGGTTTCACCGGTCATCGCAATATCTGGGCGAATCGCAATGCCTGTAAACGCTGAAACAAGTGCGGTAGTTAGGGCCAAACCAGCAGATGGACCATCTTTTGGTGTTGCACCTTCTGGTAAATGCACGTGTACATCAGTTTCTTCAAAGCGAATCGCTTCAATACCCAGTTCATCTGCACGGGTACGTACAACGGTCATCGCTGCTGTGATCGATTCTTTCATGACATCGCCAAGAGAACCGGTGGTAATGAACTTGCCTTTACCTTTTACTGCTGCAACTTCAATCGTTAGCAGTTCACCACCAACAGATGTCCATGCCAAGCCGTTTACACGACCCACTTCAGCTTCTTCTTCGGCCATACCGAAGTCGAATTTGTGTGGACCTAAGTAGTCAGGAAGATTTTTCGAATTCACTTCAATTTGAAGATTTTTCGCTTTCTTGCTCACTGCTTCTTTTACCACTTTACGTGCAATTTTCGACACTTCACGTTCTAAGCTACGGACACCGGCTTCACGTGTATAACGTTGTACGATATCGCGAATGGCTTCTTCGTGAACGGTTAATTCCTTTGCACGCAGACCATTGTTCTTGATGGCTTTTGGAACAAGGTAACGTTCAGCAATATTCACTTTTTCATCTTCGGTGTAACCCGGTAGACGAATCACTTCCATACGGTCAAGCAAAGCTTCTGGAATATTCATGCTGTTTGCAGTACAGATGAACATCACTTCAGAAAGGTCTAGATCAAGATCTAAGTAGTGATCATTGAACTTGCTGTTTTGTGATGGATCTAGGACTTCAAGCAATGCTGAAGCAGGGTCTCCACGGTAGTCTTGCGCCATTTTGTCAATTTCATCGAGTAAGAACAGAGGGTTCTTTACGCCAACCTTAGACAAAGATTGCACAATTTTACCTGGCATAGCACCAATATAAGTACGACGGTGACCACGGATTTCAGCTTCATCACGCACGCCGCCAAGCGCCATACGGACAAATTCACGACCAGTTGCTTTGGCAACAGATTCACCGAGTGAAGTTTTACCTACACCTGGAGGACCAACTAAGCACAGGATTGGGCCACGAAGTTTTTTTACACGTGATTGAACAGCAAGGTATTCCACAATGCGGTCTTTCACGTCGTCTAAACCATAGTGATCGGCATCAAGAATATCTTGAGCTTTCGCAAGGTTAATGCTGACTTTGCTGGCTTTGTTCCATGGCGTATCTAAAATAACTTCTAGATAGTTACGCACGACAGCAGCTTCGCTCGAAGCAGGTTGCATTGCTTTTAGCTTACGGAACTCATTTTCAGCTTTCTTGCGTACATGTTCAGGTAAATCGGCTTCAGCTAGACGTTTTTCAATTTCTGCAACGTCATCTTCAGCACCGCCATTCATGTCAGAAAGTTCGCGTTGAATAACCTTCATTTTTTCATTTAAGAAGTATTCACGCTGATTCTTTTCCATTTGGCGTTTTACAGAATCATGTAAGGTTTGCTCAATTTGCTGTTCTTCTGACTGTTGTAATAAATACGTCATCAGCTCAGCTAAATGTGCTTCAAATTCATCATGCTCTAAGAATTTTTGTTTTACATCAATATTCAAAGGCACGCGTGTTGCTACGAAGAATAATAATTGTAGCAAATCATCAATTTTATTGGCTGCTGCAATCAATTCACGTGCGTTACGCAATTTTGCTTCTGCATATTGAGCAAATAAGGTGCGTAATTCTTCCACACGATTATTCTGAGTTTCTGAGTCAACAGAAACCGTCATTGGGCTTAATGAATGCTCGGCAGTCAGGTAATCATCGGTATCGATAATTTTTTCTAACTTGGCACGATATAAGCCTTCAATCAGTACTTTTATACAGTTTTCATCATTCTCATGATTCACAACTTGCACAATCTTCGCGACAGTACCGTATTGATATAAATTGTCGTGATCAATTTCTTCTGTAAGCGAATCTTTTTGTGCAACTACGAATACAAGATTGTCACTGTCACGAGCGACATTGACTGCATTGATCGACTTTTCACGACCCACAAACAGTGCAATTTGCATGTGAGGATATACAACCACATCTCGTAGCGCTAAGAGCGGTAATACGCTCGGAATTGTAGTTTCCAAGCTTTCTTCATTCATAATAATCTCAGACATGGGCACTCCTAATGAGTGACAACGGTGTTGCCATGTTTTTTATAGTGATGTGTATTTTTTAAATTACAAGGGTCATGCCAATTAAAATGTATAAAAAATGACTAAATATGTGATTTATAAGTGCAACTCAGTGTCAAAAATATCAAATTAACGCTTAAAACGTAAAAGATGGGAGGGGGTTAAAAGTGCATCTAAAGGCTGATCCCATGATTCTCTTTTTAGTGTTTCATTGATTAATTGAAAGTCATGTGCAAGACCTAGTCGGTAGGGCTTTTTTGGTGCAGTCGCGAGGGTTTTATCGTAAAAACCTCCACCCATCCCAATGCGCGTGCCGAAGTGATCACAAGCAAGTAAAGGTAAAATAAGTAGATCTAAATGGGCGACATGTTGACCACGACTGGCCATCGGTTCTTTCATGCCCAGTGGGTGATGAGAAAATCGTTGGTTGCAATATTGGTTGTGTGTAATTTCGACCCACACCAATTGTTGATTCATACTACAAATCATCGGTAAATATACATGTTTGTTATGGTTCAAGCAGTAATGAATGATTTTACTGGTATGAATTTCACCAAATGCATGCAGGTAAATGCCAATATGTTTCGCGTGTTGGAACGGACTAAACCTGATTAAGCGCTGTAAAATTTGATACTCGGATTGCAATTGCGGATGCTTGGGGACCTGTCGACGTTGACGGCGTAATTGAGCACGTAAGGTTTGAGTATTCAACTGCATGGCTTAAGTAGAAAAAATAAGGTTAAGTATATTTTATCGCGTTGCTGTCCAAAAGTCTGAAATTGATAAAACTTAATATTTACACGGAATTATTATCGTTCAGCTATTTTAATAAGTCTCATTCTACTACATCTGAGTGTTGTCAATTGGTTTTTAATTTTTGGTGAAAAATCGTCAAATAAGCTGAATATTTATTGTGAACAAAAGTGTGATTGATTTCGCTTTTTATGGTTATTTGGGTTACTTTTTTGTGTTTTTTTGTTTATGATATTGGGGTGAATAATTATTTAATAGAACGTTAATCGGAGTTTTTTTGTATGTTTAAAATGCCGTTATTAGTGAGTGCTGTGTCGTTGGGGATGGTTGCTTGTGTCTCAAATCAATATTCACAACCGACAAATTTACGTTTTCAAAAAGAACAAGCTGAAAATAGCCAAAAGATTCAGGTCAAACGTGATGCTGCGCTTTGTGCCGAAGATACAGCAGATCAACAAAACTGTCCGATTGAGTTTTATATAGACAGTATTCAAGCAGGCACTTTTTATATTAATAATTCAGCGAATTATCAATTAAAACCAGAGAATTATAATTTTAAAGTGAAAAACTGTACCACAGATACATGTCAAAGCTGTGATGTGGACTTAAACCCTGAAAAGTTGACTTCACGCGACTTTACACTTTCTGTGGATGCAGAAGGTAAACCTTTTATTTCTAATGCTGGGCAAGCTTTAATTTGTAAGACAGAAGATAAACCTCCTGTTCTAGCTACACAAGAAACCACAATGCAGGTCAATTTATCAGCCGATACCTTGTTTAAATTTAATGGTTCTTCATTAAATGACTTATTGCCAAAAGGCCGCCAAGAGGTCGTTGATTTAGCTTCTAAAATTACTTCTGGTTATGCCACTGTACGAGAAATTAAATTGGTCGGACATACTGACCGTTTGGGCAATGATCAATATAACCAAAAACTTGGTCAAAGCCGTGCAGATACTGTACGCAACCTGTTGGTTCAAAATGGTGTGGCTGCGAATGTCGTAAGCACTGCAAGTGCAGGTGAACAACAGCCTGTGACAGATGGTTGCTTTGCTGTAAAAGAGCGCGAAGCATTAAAAGCTTGCTTACAACCAGATCGTCGTGTAACTGTTGAAATCACAGGTATTGCTAAGTAATTAACATTTAAAAAATTAATACAGTCATTGTAGGTAAAGTATGTCTAATTTTATTGTTATTGAAAAAGACTCATTAAGTAAATCAACGGTTAATTCTGCGAATATCACATTAACCGAAGCGTCTATTGTTCACACCAAAATGCATCGCGATGATGTGGCTGAGTTTATCCGTGATGGCAATAACTTGGTACTAAAACTCAAAAATGGTGAAGTTGTTGTTATTGAAAACTTCTTTGTTCAATACGACGAAGTTGCTTCGGACTTAGTGTTTGAAGAAGATAACTGTGCTCTATATTGGTTTGATGGGGTATCCGGTTTTAAAGATATTCCGGGACTGGAAGCTTTGTTGCCAGCAGTCGAAGGCAGTAAATTAATTGGCCTTTTACCTTGGATTGTTGGTGGTGGTTTAGTTGCTGGGGGAATTATTGCAGCGACGGATGATGATGACGAGTCAAATGA